>JAWJLM010000010.1 GCA_040191315.1 Bacillaceae bacterium S4-13-56
CGAATTACATTTTTCTAAGTGCGAAAGTTGAGTTATTTACTAATAAAGAAGTTAAAATATATCCATACTAAAAATCAAATGTTTTCATTTTAATTTTTGTTGGAAGGAGGTTAGTCATAATGAAAAGGTTTCTTTTGATGTTTTTGCTAGCCTGCTCTACTTTTACTTTAACAGGTTGCGGAGATGAGGCACCTGAGGAAGGCGAAGAAATTGAAGATGTAGAGGAAGAAGATGAAATCGGAGACGGTGAAATCGATGATGAATAAAAGTTCAATAAATAAGATGATTCCTCGACAAATGAGGAATCATCTTTTTTTAAGATCCTAACCCTGTTGTTTGGCTTTTTCCCCTTTAATAAATGGCATCCACCAGTTCCAATCTCCTAAAAGCTTCATGAGACTTGGAACTAAGAGCAATCGAATAATCGTGGCATCAATGGTAATTGCAATGGCAATCCCTACACCTATTTGTTTAACAGGCATCACACCTGTAAATGCAAATGCTCCTGTAATGACAATCATAATTAGAGCAGCAGATGTAATGATTCTACTGGTTGTAGCTAAACCTTCTACTGTTGCTCGATGATTATCTTTTGACTCTAAGTAATGTTCATGAATCCTTGAGATAAGAAAAACTTCGTAATCCATGCTAAGTCCAAAAACTAAACTAAAAACCATAACAGGGATAATTAAAGCAATATCACTTGGTGTCAGTCCTAGATGCCCTCCTTGGAAGAGCCAAACGAGGATTCCAAATGTGGCTGCAAGTCCAATTATATTCATAAGGATCGCTTTAAGTGGAATAATCACGGATCTAAAAGCAATCATCAAGATAAAATACGTAGATACAACAATCAAAAGTACGGCATAAAGAATCTTGTTATTTATTTCATCAAATATTTCTTGATTGAATTTCACCTTTCCCCCAAAGCTTAAGTCATAGTCCCATTCCTTTTGACTCCACTCTCTCACCCAATCCTGTGCTTTTTCTGAATCCTCTTTTTCAAAAAGAGTAACTGGGATAAGTAGCTTTTCTCCTCTTAATACCTTATCTAACATTGGATCAAGCTTTCGTTTGATTTGAGGATCCTGAAGAGAGTAACTCATAGTTGCTTGATCTTCAATATTAGCCAAATGAAAGATCGAGTCCACCTTTTCCACAATGGGATCTTTGGATAGCTCTTCTTCTAATCTCTTTTGTTCCTCTAGCCCTTCTTCACTTAGCCAATCTCCTGAGCGTTCAGCAATCACATAGACTGTACTTTTATCACGAATGCCAAACTCCTCTTCTATCCGGTCCATGGCTTGTCTAGATTCATAAGATGTTGGTAACGAATCAACCTCCGGAATCTTCAATTTCATATCAGTAATTGGGATTGTCCCTATAGCAAGTATTCCAAGGGCTAAAAGTGTTATCCGTATCGGACGTCTCATGACACCTTCCGCAAAACGATGCCACCGATCTGCTTCATCATTTTTTTTCTTAATAATCATCCATTGGTTTATTCTTTTATCTAATAGAAATAGAATAGCTGGAAGAAGTGTGTTTGCGGAAATAACTGAAAGTGCAACGACAATCATTCCGCCTATTGCTATATTTTGAAAAATATCAATTCTGACAAGAGTCATAGCAGCAAGCCCAATAAATACACAAAAAGCAGAAAACATAATCGAACGACCTGCTGTCCGGATCGTTGTCAGTATGGCAGCCACTTTATTTTGTTTCTCCAACTCTTCTCGATAACGGTTAATAAACAACAAGGAAAAATCAATGCTCAAAGCAAGTCCAATCATAGGGACAATGTTCAATATAAAAACAGATAAATCAAGTTGGTCACCCATCAAAGTCAGTATCCCCAAAGAAGCGATAACCGTGATCGCCCCAATGATTAACGGAACTAAGGAGGCAACAATACTCCCAAATGCCATTAATAAAACGACTAATGCTACAGGAATACCTATCATTTCAGCACGCTTTAAATCCTCTTGACTAGCATGATTGATGTCTTCATTAATGACAGGTGCCCCTGTAATAGAAACATTACCATCCCTACCTGCCAAGGACCGTAACCAATCGATTTCATCTTTTAAGCCACCGTGATCAAATTGTAAAACAGCATAAGCTAAATCACCTTTATTTAAGTCTTCATTTTTTAATGGTGAACGAATCTCAGAAGCTATACCTTCTTGATTAACCTTTTCAAGAAATCGGCTAATTTTACTCTCAAAATCTTGATTTTTCTCTGAAGGTTCTTTTTCAAAAAGGACCATGATTGTTCCTTTAGGGTGATTGAATGTTTCTTCAAGGGTCCGATTAACCTTATTATTTTCACCTTCCACATTAAAGCCATTTCCTTGAAGTTTTGATGGAAGGTCCAATGCAAAATAACCCAATGCAATCGTCACTATGATCCAAATAGCCATGATTATTTTGGGAAAACGAACTACTGCCTTCACGTCAGGTCATCCCCTTACCTTATGTATTGCTCTTTATTATACTTTACCTAGTCTGCGACAATAAATTAATTTTAACTAAAAAGCCGCTCCCTTAGTGGAGAGCGGCCTCGTATTATGCATAGAGTTCTTTTCTTTTTTCTTTGATACTTGGATCCTAAATGTATTCATCGTAGCTAATGACCTTGTCAATCATGCCGTTTGGCGTTAGCTCAATGATACGGTTAGCAATGGATTGAATAAATTGGTGGTCATGGGAAGCAAAAATCATAGACCCTTTGAATTTAATCAAGCCGTTATTTAGTGCTGTAATGGATTCAAGGTCTAAATGGTTGGTTGGCTCATCTAAAAGTAAAATGTTTGCTTTGCTAAGCATCATTTTAGAAAGCATGCAACGGACCTTTTCTCCTCCAGATAGGACACTTGCTTTTTTGTGAACATCTTCTCCAGAGAATAACATACGACCAAGGAAGCCACGAAGGAAGGTTTCTGTCTGATCTTCTGGTGAATATTGACGTAACCAATCCACAAGATTCAAATCGCTACCCTCAAAAAACTTAGCATTGTCCTTCGGGAAATAACTTTGAGAAGTGGTTACTCCCCATTTATAAGTTCCGCTGTCGGGCTCCATTTCTCCCATCAAAATTTTGAAAAGAGTTGTTTTGGCAATTTCCTGATCACCAACCAGAGCAATTTTGTCATCTTTATTCATGATAAAGCTTACGTTATCTAACACTTTTACTCCATCAATCATTTTGGTTAGACCCTCCACACGAAGAACATCATTTCCAATTTCGCGCTCAGGAGCAAACCCAACATAAGGATATTTACGAGAGGATGGTTGAATGTCATCCAATGTAATTTTATCTAATAGCTTCTTACGTGATGTCGCTTGTTTTGATTTAGAAGCATTCGCACTAAATCGGGCAATAAAGTTTTGGAGCTCTTTAATTTTTTCTTCCTTTTTCTTATTTTGCTCTTGAGCCATTCTTTGAGCAAGTTGACTAGATTCATACCAGAAATCATAGTTCCCAACATAGATTTGAATTTTCCCAAAGTCAAGGTCAGCAATATGAGTACATACTGTGTTTAAGAAGTGACGATCATGGGAAACCACGATTACAGTATTCTCAAAGTTAATAAGGAAATCTTCTAACCATTGAATCGCTTGAATATCTAAATGGTTCGTCGGCTCATCCAAAAGAAGAACATCAGGGTTACCAAAAAGAGCTTGTGCGAGAAGGACTTTTACTTTTTCTCCCCCTGTAAGATCTCCCATTTTTTTCTGGTGAAGAGAATCTTCAATGCCAAGACCAGTTAATAATTTGCCAGCATCTGATTCTGCTTCCCACCCATTAAGTTCAGCAAATTCTCCTTCAAGTTCAGCTGCACGCATTCCATCTTCTTCGGAAAAGTCTGCCTTCATATAGATTTCATTTTTTTCTTGCATGACCTCATACAGACGCGCATGACCTTTTATAACAACTTCCAGAACAGTGTCTTCTTCATATTGGAAATGATCCTGCTTTAATACTGCTAAGCGTTGTCCTGGTTTAAGAGAAACATCACCTGCTTGAGGTTCAATCTCCCCTGATAAAATTTTAAGAAAAGTAGATTTACCTGCTCCATTTGCGCCGATTAGTCCATAGCAGTTTCCTGGAGTAAATTTAATATTTACATCCTCAAAAAGCTTCTGGTCACCGTAACGAAGCCCCACATTCGTAACTGTAATCATTTATTTATTCCTCCATCTATATCATCCCACTAGGGAAATAGTCAATACCACATCTTATCTAGTATATCATCTATAGGGGGGGCAATGGAAGGGGAGCAATCACTACGTGAGTTTATTAAATGAGTTACTCTTAGAGTGGAGGGATGTTCTATGGAATTTTCCACTGATATTCTTAAGAGTTATCATGATCGACAAGTTGTTCTTAACTACTACGACGATGGTGAATTAGTAGAAAGGAAGGGTTTCACGTTCTCAAGGGTTAAATTAACCGAAAAAGAAATTCTTTTTTGTATACCTAATGGGATAGACTACCAAATTCCTACATCAGGTCATGTTAGCTTTCAAAGGAACAGTCAATTCCCAAACTATTATGAGCTATTTTTTAACAACAGTCGTATTGAGATTTATTTTCCGTGAAAATTAATATTAGAGAATGTTTTGCAATCTTAAAAGAAACAGAGACGACTTTACGTGCTAATGAATTCATTTCAGAGCTACTATAAGTCATTGGGTGCCAATTTTTTGGATTAAGTGACGATATCAAGATTCTATGTGCTAAAGAAACCTTTTTAAGTGATGGTTTTTTTATTCACAGTGACAGTCTATTGACTTGTGTGCTACTTCCTTCGCTTGAGTGCTGCTATCTATGTTTGAGAGCCATACTCTCTACTTCTATGAGCCAATCTTGAGGTTTTAAGTGACAATTTTACCTGAGATTAAGAAGTTAGGTGCTATTTTTCTTGGATACGTGCTTTAAGTGCTACTTGCGCAATGAGTTACAAATTTTTATTAAATTTCCGTGTTCTATAAGAAAAGCGCAAGCGCCCTCGATCATCGACGTAAGGCGGTGGACCTCATCGATATTAAGGATCGTCGGCTAAAGCCGTCACATCGTGTGGTGACCTACATCCTGTAGGCCCAAAGGAAACACGGTTCACGAGGGCTCGCATCCTGCGAGTCAGTTCGGTGTTGCGACAAATGTTTTCGGTGGGCCGAGTAATCGGATGTCGCGTTTTTAACCGAACCTCCTTCATCGATGTTGACTTATCGATGGAGAGGAGGGAACCGTCTCTAGTCGATAGGGCGCTGGAGCTAGACAAATTTTATACTTATCTTTTAAGAAAAGATGACTCCTCAGACAAACGAGGAATCATCTTTTGAGTGTTTCTTTACTAAAAAACTTGTATCTCACCTTTATAGGCAAGATGATATATTTGAGCAAGGTCGGTCACAAGCGGCATTTTCGTAATGGGGTCAGGCACCAATGCTTTGAATTGGGAATGTTACGACGTATGGTTGCAAGGGATAAAAATACCCCCGCAATCACATAACCGATCCAAGTCAATATTTCTCTGTATTTTTTTAACTTTAGTAAGTCACTTATTTTTATTCCTTAACAGGTAATGGTGGCAATGTATTTGAATCATCTATTAATTGGGCCCACATTCCTTGTGGGATGTCCAAACTTCCCGGAGCATCAACTGGGACATGAGTTGCTATTTCTTCAACTCTTTCTTGTGTTAATTTTAATAACCATTCAGGATCAAGAATTGCTTCTCTTCCCAGTACAACTATATCTCCATATTCAAGTGCTTTCATTGCATCAGCGGGAGTAAATATATTACTCCCGACTACAAATGGGACCCTCTTATTAATCTTATTATAAATCATACTATTGACTGGGCTCCTTTTATTCCCTGTTAAAGCAACCTTGTCTACTCCACCGTATAAGGAAGAATGAATATAGTGAATCCTATTTTCTATTAATTTTTCCACCATTTCTAATGTTTCATCAATAGTATAACCAATTGTCTTATCAAGGACTTCTTCTGGAGATAGTCTGTAGCCGACAATAAATGTGTCTTTTCCCTCTTGTTTTACTACTTTTTGCACTTCTTCTAAAACAGCCAATGGGAATCGCATTCTTTTTTGTAAGGATCCTCCCCATTCGTCCTTCCGTTGATTTGAATAAGTAGAAAAAAATTGTTGAATTAAATAATGATTAGCACCATGAATTTCAACACCGTCAAACCCGAGGTGTATTGCTTTTTTGGTTGCATTTCCAAAGTCCTTAATAATTTCCTTGATTTGCATTTCACTTAATTCCTTTGGAAGCTCGTCTAGTGATGGATATTCTACTGAACTAGGTGCAAGTACTTCACCAAATTTTTCGTGTGTCCCCATCGCTCTTCTTCCTGCATGATTTATTTGAAGAATAGCTTTGCTGCCAAAGGATTTCATACTAATCGCCATTTTTTTTAATCTATCATTAACACTTTCCTCATATGCAATAAATTGTTTTGAATTCAGTAGCCCACTTTTAGATACAGCAATACAACCACTTATAAATAAATCACCTAAGTTAGCTCTTCTTTTATAATAATTCAATTCTTGATCAGAAATGGATCCATCTGGATTGGAGGAATAAGTTGACATTGGAGCAGTCCCTAATCTATTTTTGAGCACTATTCCATTTGGTAAGCTTATTTTTTCTAGAATACTGTCATATTTATTATTCAAAATCACCACTCCTAAAAATTAAAAGGAAGTTGATTCCTTCTCTTTAATTTTATTCAAACGAATAAAATTCTTATCACGTTGCTCAATTTCTTCTTTAACTATTTCATTGGAATAAGAGTAAATTCCTTCTCCCGTCTTAGTTCCCAGTTTTCCTTCAAGGAACTTTTCATTGATAAAATTCGGAACCTTATCAGCCTTAGATAAATTTGGAGCTAGATTTTCTACAACACTCTTCCATATGTCTAAACCACCATAATCAGCAGTCTCTAAGGGACCGATGAACGCCCACCTGAATCCAGGACCTGATGTTACTACTCTATCAATATCTCTTGCATCTGCAACCCCTTCATCTAGTAAGTAAAAAGCTTCTCGTACTAATGCTGCTTGTAGACGGTTTGCTATTAATCCAGGAACGTCTTTTTTCAATACTACTGGTGTCTTACCAATAGTCTTCATTAATTCAACAGTTTGATTTATTACTTCATTAGATGTTTCATTACTTTTTACTATTTCCACAAGTGGTACAAGCTGTGCAGGATTAAAGAAATGTGTAATGATTAAACGATTTTTGATAGTCATTTTTTCTGTTAATTGGCTTATGGAGAATGTTGAAGTATTGGAAGCTACTATTGTTTCATCAGAAATAACTTTTTCTAAATCAGCAAATAGTTTATATTTAATGTCAAGATTCTCACTAACAGCTTCTGTAATAAAATCTGCATTTTTCACTGCTTCTTCAAAATTAGTTGTCATAAAAATATGGGTGAGTGCCCTATCTTGTTCATCTTTACTTATTCTATTTTCTTTTACCAACATAGATAAACTATTTTCAATCAAAATAAGTGCATTGGCGAGATACTCCTTTTTTAGATCATACAAAGAAACATTGTATCCAGCTAATGCATAGTTTTGCGCAATCCCATGCCCCATAGTTCCCGCACCTAGTACCGTAATGTTTCTAACCATCGCTTTTCCCCCTCGTATAAATATATCGGTGTTGCTAAACATCACCACCATTAATTAAAGCGCTTTCAAAATGGTGGATAGCTACAACATGAACCCTTCTGCACATATTAAATATTTATCCTTCACTTATAAATACGCAAAAATCGTGCCATACAAATTCATTTTAACCTTATTAAAGTTATTATTTGATTAAAAAAGGCATACGAGCCCGATCTTTAACATCTTTAAACGGCGCACCACCACCAAACAAGTTGACACCTATTTAAGATTCTAATTAAAATTTAGTCACTAAAAAATTTTTTGACCATTAAAACATGTAGTTTTTCGCTTGCTAACCTTTCCGTGATTATGGAATTTTTCCATAATCACGTAAGATAAAACCATGAATTTTCCGCTAAAACGGAAAAAGGTGCCTGACCCCCTGCATGTTTAAGCTTCAACGTACTGGGGGCTGCGTATAATGGCAAATAAGTCCACAACTTTTTTGGAAAGTTTGACAAACATTTCACCAACTTTCCCATTCACCCGTTGATTTACATCACTTCATTAATTTTGGAGATATCTTATACTAGTGATATACCAAATAAGGAGCTGATGAATCATGGAAATCAAGTCCGTTAATGATTTTAAAGAATATAGTTCTGAAAAATTCACGAAAAGAGTGATGTTTAAAGAAGGCGGTAGTACGGTTTTTGTGCTGAATTTTGAACCTGGACAAACCTTGCCTGCTCACAAGCATCCCGGAACAAACGTTTATATTCTTGTCCTGAATGGTTCAGGAACATTTACAGTTGACAGTAAACAGCAATTGCTAAAAGAACAAGATGTCCTCCTTATTACAGGGGATGAGGAGCTTTCCTTTGAAAATACAGGAGATCAATCTGTGAGCCTATATGTAATGCTAAATAAGATCCCTGATGAGCGCTTCGCTCAAGATATTTAATAAAAAGGCGCCCTATTTTGGGCGCCTTTCTTAGCAGTTCCTAATCTCGTAAGTTTCCTTGGGGGCTTTATTTATAAATGTATTCCTCTCATCCTTTATAACAATTTCCAATTCATGCATGGCTCTCGTGCATGCTGTGTAAAAGAGACGACCGTCCTCTTTCCCATAAACATCAGCAGAACCGTTATATAGAAGAACGGCATCGAACTCTATTCCTTTAGCTAAATATACAGGCAAGATAGTGATCCCTTTTTCATAGCCTTTCTTTTCATCGACAAGCAATTGAACATTATCCAGTTCTTGAAGCTGTTCATAAGCCTCCCTACATTCTGCTGCTGTCTTACAAATCACGGCCACTGTGTCGTGACTTTGTCTAAAGTCCTTCAACCTTCCTTTGAACCATCGCGAAAAAGATTCCTTTGAACCTCCCCCCTCCCAAACAACAGGAAGTTTTCCTTCGCGATTGAAAGGCTGAATTTCCTCTCCGCCTGGAATGAACGATTTCGTAAATTCAACAATTTCTCTTGTTGACCGATAACTTTGTAGTAATCGATACGTTTGCTGTCGGTCTTTCGGCACAATATCGTAAGAAAGCAAAGATTCTCGGGTCCCCTCATTTGAAAAGATTGCTTGATTTAAATCGCCGAGAATGGTCATTCTTGCATAAGGAAATAGCTGCTTAATGAAGGCAAACTGAAAATCTGTATAATCCTGTGCCTCATCAATCAACACATATCTTATTTTGGTATTCGATTTGCGGCCTTCTATACGATCCTGCAGATATAAGTAAGGAATAGCATCCTCATATGGCATCTCTTTTTGTTTCAAGCGACTTAGTGTTATCTCTACTTGCTCATCCCATCCCACTGGTAGTTTTTCAGAAGTCCATTGTTGAAAATTCTGCAAAAAATGGATGTAAAGTTGTGGAAGATGAATGAATTTTAATTTTTGTATTTTTTTTATGAGGGGAGCAAAAGCTCTTTTAACCACTATTTGTGCTAGCGCTTTTTGCTCTCGTTCAAAATCATCAAAAGTATCTTCTTTCGTATTTTCTTTTTGTATTTTTTGATAGACCTTATGCATATCCTCTTTACTTACCCATTGAATTTCTTCTTCCACCCATTTCTTTTGGGTTTCTTTTTTTGCCTGGACCTTTATCTCTTGTAAAAGCCATTCTTTGACTTTTTCCATGCGATTCGGAATGGACATAGATCGGTTTAAAGATTGATAATAGGCCTTTATCTTGGAGGCAGGTATGATGGTTGATCCTCTAAAGACTATCGAACGAAAGCGCATTCCTTCTTCTTCAAGATGAGTAACATGTTTATCCACAGCATTCTTGAACACTAAAGTCCCTTTCCAACGAATCATATCCTGATATCCCTTGGATTGTTTTTTAGCTAACCGTTTCTCTAATTGGGCAAATGGTGTTTCTACCTCAAACGAACTTTTCAATCGATAATGAAGATAATCCTGAAAGGTTGTCTGTTCCATTGTTTCCTCCCCTAATTCTGGAAGAACAGATGCCACATAACTGCTAAACATGGCATTAGGAGAAAAAAGCAGAATTTGATCCGCCTGAATCAAGCCTCGATATTGATAAAGCAAAAAGGCAACCCGTTGCAAAGCGGCAGAAGTCTTCCCGCTCCCCGCTGCACCTTGGACGACTACAAATGGAGTTTTTTCATGTCGAATGATTTGATTTTGTTCCTTCTGAATGGTGGCTACAATACTCTTCATCTTTGTATTAGCTTGTTTTCCTAAAACAGATTGCAACAGTTCGTCACCAATTGTAATTCCTGTATCAAACATAGACTTAAGAATTCCACGTTCAATCTGATATTGTCTCTTCAAAGTCATCTCGCCAGAAATCATACCTTCAGGAGTTTCATATTCGGCATTACCCGGGGAGTGGTCATAGTAAAGGCTTGCAATGGGAGCACGCCAATCATATATTAAAAAGTTTTCTTTTTCTTTGTCCATAAAAGATGAAATTCCAATATACACGCGGTCCTTGTTTGTTTCTCCATCTCCAACAAAGTCAATTCTTCCAAAGTAAGGTGAATTTTCCAGCCTTTCTAAAGTTTTTAATTCTTTAGCATATTGACCATGACTCCGCTCGCGTTCGGATAATAGTTCAGTTTGCTGTTTTATACTCACATATGTTTCTACGGCATCATCGATCTCATCAAAATTAACAGTAACATCTTCAAAAAAGTTCTTTCGTATAGAAGCGACATCTTCTTTAGATTGACTTGCATTATCCCTAATTATTTTTTTTTGCTCAGATACTTCTTTTATAATATCTGAAATTCTATCCTGTTCTTTATTCCACTCGTTCAATATGACCGCCCCCTAATTGTATCACTTGACAACACAACACCTTTATGCTATTGTTATTATAGGAATTTTGTAGATACGTATAAAAATTCTATAATAACATAGGAACATTTATAGTAACATATTAGATGAAAATACTCAAATGAATTTTGAAGGTGCCCTGTGTACAGGGGCGCCTTTTTTAGTCCCTATATATATGTAATTCCCCCAAAAAAATGACCGTTTTAATTGTGTAAACTAGGGAATAGTATGGTATTAGAGATAAAATTGTGGAGTGATCAATCTTGAAGAAGATGGGGAAAAAGTATTGGCTCGTCTTCGGGAGTTTAGTTATTTTTTTATTTTTTGTGTGGCTTTATTGGGAAGAGGAACCAAGTGAAAATCCTCTTGTAGCAAAAGAAGATATATCTATAGAGCACCCTGAAGAAGAGCATCAAGAAGAAGAGAAAAATGATCAACCAATTAAGGACAACATCCGTGAAAAAGTAAATTTTGTGATAGAGAGAGCACTAGAAATTTTCACTAAAGAAGACTTAAAGATTGTAGCCATTGGTGATTCTCTTACACAAGGGGTTGGATCAACAGACGAAATTGGCTATGTAGGAATGATTGAAAATACATTAAATAAGACTCGTACTATAAATGCTTTAGCCATTGACAACTATGGAAAAAGAGGGAATCGTACGGATCAATTGCTAAAACGATTAGATAATGAAGAAATTCGCGACAGCATAGAAAATGCAGACATTATGCTAGTAACCATTGGGGCAAATGATGTAATGGCTATTGTAAAAAATAATCTTACTAACCTAAACTATGAAGTTTTCTATAATCAAACAGGAAGTTATAAATCCAGCCTTATTGCTGTTTTCGATAAAATACAAACTATTAATCCTCAAGTACGATTTTATTTAATTGGTGTCTATAATCCATTCCGCGAATATTTCAGTGATGTCCAAGAGTTAAACCAAATCATGGTAGATTGGAATCAAATCGGTAGAGAAGTTATGAATTCCTATGAAATGGGGACATTTATTCCGATCAAGGATTTGTTTGAACCAAATACAAACGAACTATTATCTGATGATAATTTTCATCCCAATGACAAAGGATATCAGCTTATCGGTGAACGAGTACTTGAATATATTGCACCAGTAATAAGCAGGAAGGAAGAATAAAGTGAAACTTCAATCAGTGCCCGTCCCCCGCTGATTAAGGGGTTGAGTATGAGGTCCTTGAACCAATTGGATATTTACGGGCAGCAAACCGCACCAACAAGGGTGAAAAATTTAAAATTTTATTTTCATGGGAGTTTATCCCTCACCTATCTTTCCGTTTCACTTAAGAATTGAGGTGGGGGTATTACTACCCGTTCATGCGGATAATTGGAGCCTCTAAGAAAGGCTCCTTTTTAATAGAAAACATAAGAAATCTAGGTGATTAACATGTTCGATTTTTGGAAATCTATAGATGATCCTTGGAAGAAGAGGTTTCTCCTTTTAGCCGGATTTAATATTTTAGTTATTTTAGTCATAATTCTTCTCGTCTTTTGGCCTGTCACAAAGACAAACCTCCCAAAGGGAAAGTATTTTGTTCCCGATGCTGAATTTACCATCTCATCTAATAAGAATAACCTAAATCAACTGATTAATAGCTATTTATCTACATTGCCCGGGAATGAGGATTTAGCTTATTATGTTACTCTTGAAGAAGATGTCCAAATACACGGGACACTTGAAGCCTTTAATACTAAAGTTCCTTTGAATATGAGACTTAAACCCATTGTACAAGAAAATGGGGATATCGTTTTAGATCTCGAATCAATCTCGATTGGGCGTCTTTTCCTGCCCAACAACAAAGTCCTCAAATATATAAAAGATATGTACCCTTTTCCTGAATGGGTTGTTGTGGATCCTGAGACGGAAAAAATCTATGTGGCTGTTACTAATATTGAGCCAAGGAGTAATTTCAAAGTAAGTGTGAAAGAATTTGACGTTAAAAATGACCATCTTTCCTTTCGCATAACTGTTCCTTTAGAAACATTTTCAAACAACCAAGGACTTTCTAAAATTAGAGATTATTTTAGATAAAGTGAAACTTTAATCAGTGGGGGGTTGCCCTCCCTATCTGATTGGGGATACCCAAAGGTATGACCGAAAGTCCCTTGAACCAATTGGGTGATACCCGTTCTTTACTCTTTCTTAAACATCTTTGTTACCCTTCACTTTTGAAGTGGAAGTCTTATGAATGGTTTCAACGAGAGTAAAAGCAACCCTTTTAAATTGAAGGGTTGCTTTTACTCTGTGCATTCAACCATTGATGAAGGATTTCAAGTACTTTTGGGGCAATGGGTTGATTTGCTAAGTCTTTAAAACATTCGAAGCATCTACATTTTCTTTTTGTTCTTTTAACATATGATTCACATTAGGAATGGAGTGAATCTCACATTCACCTTTTACCAAAGTTTTGATGTTTTTTAATGTGACAGGATTTGTATAAATTAAACGGCAGTTTCGGTTTAAATAAATTCCCGTCTCGATCTGCTCCCCCACTCCCATTTATAATTAGGACGGCTGGTACTTTATTTTCCGTTTCAGGTAAGAGGAGCGCGCCTTTTAATAGAACTTCACTTTCAATGGTAACTTCCTCATAATGGACCATAAATTATCCCCTTCCATCATTCTAAGTTGTGATTGTACTCTTTGTTCGCAAAACCAACAATCCAATAATATGGACATCGCCAAAAGCTTACTCTACAATAAGGTTGGAATAGGAGGCAATAGACATGAAAATAGGAATCAAGATTTTGTTTTTAATAAGTATTCTTGGTTTATTTTTATTAAGTGCTTGCTCAAATGATGAAAAAGAAGTTACACTTTCCAATGAAAATAACACTGAAGTGCATTTGCCGGGTGATCGGCCTTCCCTTATTTTCTTCTTCACCACGTATACTTGAGGGATTTGTCAAAAACAGCTCGTGGAGCTGCAAAATAACTTAGATCGTTTTGAAGATTTGGATGTTGACTTGTACGCCATTAGTAAAGACAAACCAGATGAATTGTTATACTTAAAAGAAGCCATAGAAGAACAGTATCCACGTGAGGATGACCTATCTATCACATTTTTATCTGATCCTAATTTTGATTTAATTGATCATATGGATATGCGAAACGGTGATGTTGCTTATAGAGGATATGGGCTTTTAGATAAGAATGGGGCTTTGGTCTTTAAAGAAGTCAATGATCATTGGGGAGAAGAGATGGATCAAACAGAAGAAAAAATTCGTGAAGAATATGAAAAAATTTCAGAGTAAAAGCTCGCCAAATGGCGAGCTTTTTAATTTAGTCTCATTCCTTGTTTTTCTAATTCTTCACGGTCCTTTCGAAGTGCTTTCAATAGGGAGAAAACCATCAGCACCATAATAATGGAAAATGGAAATGCTGCTGAAATGAGTGTATTTTGAAGCGCCTGTAGACCTCCTGTATATAATAGGGCAGCCGCCATTGCAGATTGGGTAATTCCCCAAGCAAATTTCACTCTTGTCGTAGGAAACAAAGACCCACCCATCGTTTGCATTCCAAGAACAAATGTGGCGGAATCAGCGGATGTAATAAAAAAGGTGCTAATTAGGATCATAGCCACTATCGACATTAGTAAACTCAATGGATAATGGTCAAATACACCAAATAAGGCTTGCTCCGTTGCCATTCCTGCAATATCTGCAATCCCCTTTTGCTCCAAGTTAATCGCTGACATTCCAAAAGCAGAAAACCATAGAAAGCTAACTAGAGCCGGAACAATTAGTACACCAGACATAAACTCGCGTATCGTTCTACCCTTCGAAACTCTTGCTATAAAGATACCTACAAACGGTGACCAAGAAATCCACCAAGCCCAATAGAAAATGGTCCAATTATTGATCCATGCTTGCCTTCCCTCATTATTTGGAGCAAGTCTAAGACTCATAGAAGGTAAATTTTGAATGTAGTGGCCAACCGTATCGGTGAAAATGTTTAAGATGTATAAGGTCGGTCCTACAAGAAGCATGAGCACAAATAACAATATAGCTAAAAACATATTGGCATTACTTAAATATTTAATTCCTTTGCTTAACCCAGTATAGGCTGACAACATAAACAGAACTGTTACAACTGCAATAATGGCTAATTGAATTCCAAATGTTTGCTCGATCCCTAAAAGATAAGATAGACCACCATTTATTTGAGATGCACCAAACCCTAAAGTGGTAGCCACACCAACAACAGTTGCAAACACTGCAATGACATCAATCAGTTTCCCAAGTGGTCCGTTTACACGATCACCTAAAAGAGGTTCTAATGTTGCACTGATAAGTCCAGGAGCCCCTCTTCGAAACTTAAAATAGGCTAATACAAGAGCAACAACGGCGTAAATTGCCCATGCATGAAATCCCCAGTGGAAAAAACTAAATTGCATCGCTTCTTTTAGAGCAGGTATAGAACCCGGTTCTGCGGTAGGGGGATTTGTACTAAAATGAAAGATTGGTTCGGCTGCTCCCCAAAAAACAAGTCCGATTCCCATGCCTGCACTAAACAGCATCGCAAACCATGTAGGATAACTGAAATCAGGTTTCTCATTTGGTTTTCCTAAATTCATTTTTCCATAAGGACTAAAAATCATATAAAGGCAAAAGATAACAAAGAGACTAACAATTAATAAATAATACCACCCAAAATGAACAGCTATATATTGCTGTAGTTGTGCTGTTATATCTTCCAAATTATCTGGTGATAAAGAGCCCCAAAGAACAGCTAGTAGGGCCAAAGCTAGTGTAATCCAAAAAACAGATGTAATTCTTGGTTTATCCATAACGACATATAACTCCTTCCATGTAATTGCAGATGATGTTAGTATTCTCTAGACAAAGGTAATTTATGAACAAGCCTCTTTTCGTTTCCTTAAGACATGGTATTACTGCTCGTTCCTGCGGGATAAATATAACTCCACCTGAAAGAATCCATAAAAAGGCGGAGATAGCAAACATGAAAAACCCCTAATCTAAGCAAAAATTGATTTTATACATTATTCCATTTTACTTAGTATTGTATGTACCACATGTACAGCTTCTTCTAGCTTGTTGCGATCATCTTCCTCTAAAAAGGTTAATTCATTCCTAACTTTCTCCTGCATTTTTTGCTTTCGATCCTTCACAAAGTCTCTCCCTTTTTGAGTAATGTCGATATATATCACTCTTCGGTCCTTTTCCGAATAAGATCGTTCAACATACCCTTGCTCCAAAAGACCATTGATAAGAGGGCTCACATTTGATTTTAATATAGACAGTTTTTTTCCTAATTCAGTTGTAGGCCTTTTTCCATGATCATTTAAAGAAAGTAAGATAAAAAATTGAGTAGGGTTTAATTTCGTATCTTTCACAGCCTCTGAGGGAGAAATTAGTTTATTCCGCAGCAAAGGGAGAATATCTAAAAGAAGATCAGCAATTTCTGATACCTTATGATCGCTCATTACCTTCATCCTTTACATGTTACTAATAGTATTATAACAAAAGAGTAGTTGACGTATAGTGGGTGTGTATTATAATTGCTTTATTAGTTATTTTTTCATAACTTTATGATTGTGGGGTAGTTTTATGGCATCTGTAATAGAGGTTCGTAACTTATCGAAAGAGTTCAAGGAATTAAAAGCTGTACAAGATATTAACTTCACTATTGAAGAAGGAGAAATTTTTGGTTTTCTTGGACCTAATGGCGCAGGAAAAAGTACGACGATAAACATGCTTTGCACCATGTTAAAACCGTCTTCGGGTGAAGTGTACATAAATGGATATTCGGTTTCCCGAGAAAAAGATCAAGTTAGAAAGAGTATTGGAATTATTTTTCAAGAGAATACATTAGATGAAAAACTAACTGCCAAAGAAAACTTATTGCTTCATTGCCGCTTTTATCATGTGCCAAAGAAAAAAAGGGAAGATCGTATTCAGCAAGTGCTAGAAATTGTTGATCTAGTCGACAAACAAGAAAAATTGGTTGAGACCTTTTCAGGGGGAATGAAAAGAAGGTTGGAAATCGCACGTGGACTTCTTCATTATCCAAAAGTTTTATTTCTTGATGAACCTACTATTGGATTAGATCCTCAAACGCGAGCACATATTTGGGAATATATTTTAAAATTAAAGGAACAAGAAGGAATTACGATGTTTTTAACCACCCACTATTTAGATGAAGCTGAAATTAGTGATCGAATTGCTATCATGGATCATGGAAAGATTATTGCCATTGATACTCCGGCTGCTCTCAAAAAACAAGTAGGCGGAGATATTATTGAAATTAAAACAGCAAACAATAAAAAAGCAATGGAGGAGATCCGACAAATGAATATTGAAAGCATTCATGAAAAGGATGATCTTCTTCAGATAAAGGTATTAGATAGCGATGGGTTCATCTCTGATTTTATTAAGAAATTGGAAACCCCAATTCGCAGCTTAGATATTCGTAAACCTACATTAAATGATGTCTTTTTAACTTTTACTGGAAAAGAAATTCGCGAGGAAGAGGCATCTAAGACCGATAAATTTAGACGAAGGTTCAGAAGAGGTAACCATCACTAGGAGGTGGATGATAATGGAAGGAATATTTGCGATTTGGCAGAGAGATGTTATTAAATTCACTCGGGACCGAGCTCGCTTATTAGGCTCATTTGCTATGCCTGTTATGTTTTTATTAATTTTCGGGAGTGGTATGAGCGGAACTATGAAATTTATGTTATCCGCTGGTGGAGGTTCTCCTGACTTTGATTATGTATCGTTTATTTTTCCAGGAATTGTAGCAATGACCTTATTGACGACATCTATTTTCTCCAGTTTATCTGTCATTCAGGACAAGGAATTTGGATATATGCGTGAGATTCTGGTTTCTCCCATCTCACGAGTGAATATTGCGATAGGAAAAGTTCTCGGAGGGGCCACTGTTGCTCTTCTACAAGGCCTACTTATGTTTTTACTAGTTCCATTAATTGGTGTTGAGGTCCAATGGAGCTCCATTTTTCTATTAATTCCTGTAATGTTTTTAATTTCAAGTGCCTTGTCTTCTTTAGGGTTACTTATAGCGAGTACACTTACATCAACAGAAGGTTTCCAATTTATCGTCCAAATATTAATTATGCCAATGATTTTCTTATCGGGTGCTCTCTTCCCCATCAATAACATGCCAGCGTGGATGGACTTTTTGGTTAAAATAAACCCTGTTACTTATGGGGTTGATCTAATGAAGAAGATTATGCTGGATGTTGGAAGCATGCCCGAGTTGGTGAGAGAAGCCATGGGCTTGAATTTAACCGTTATGAATCACCAAGTTACTATGTTTGAAGAAGTTTTATTTATTATGATTTTCACGGCTGTTCTCATTTTCTTTGCTACTATACAATTCAGACGAAATAATGCATAGTGCCTATCATCTCTGATAGGCACTATCTTTTTATACTTCTCTTTCAGCTGCACCAACTGATGGGCCATTATTATGTCGGTCATTATCTTCTGAGTTAGTGGCTGGTTTCGTTCGAGGTTCTTCGCTACGCAAATATGTGGGACGATGTTTTCTTTGTTCTTTCTTAAATCGATCAAAATCTGTGTTGACCATAAACTCCCTCCTTTCTTTTATAATGATCCATTAGCACGATTTTATGTTCTATAGAAAAAGGTCTCATTCTTTCGTACAATGGATTAAAAAGAGGGAAAGGAATGATTTTTTGAATAAAAACAGAGAAATTCACTTAGTTAAACGACCGGAAGCAATGCCCAACATGGAGCATTTACAGTTTGTTGAGCAAGAAATCCCTACCCCAAACAAGGGAGAGGTTCTTTTACGCACGCTCTACCTATCTGTTGACCGTTGAGAATGAGCGAACGCAAGTCCTATGTTGAACCCTACCAATTACATAAACCCATTGATGGCGGAGGGTCGTTGAATCAAAATCAAATCACCTTCAAAAAGGACTATATATATATGAAGAAGGTCATCAAACGATTAAAATTAAAACTAAAAACTAGCATTCTATAAAAAGTGCTTGATACCAGACTTCATAGAGAAATAATAACTAAAAGATGATTCCACATTCTATCGAGGAATCATCTTTTAGTTGAAACTTTTTCAGCTAATTCGGCGAAAAAATTCATTTCGTTTTGCAGTTACCACAAATCATCTAGAGTACTAGATAAAATAAGGTTTGTATCAATGTTACATGCTTGTGCGTCGAGACCATACTGCCATATTTCTACGTCTATTCCTTGTGGTGCACCTGGATTAAACTCAGGTGCATTTGCTTTAGTAGTGATACCTGTTGGGTTTGCTGACCAAATAACTACATCCTCATCAGTGACTCCATATTGCTCCTTATACGATACATAAGCATTAGAAACAGCGGTATCTGGTTGAAAGACACCATATATTCCTGGCTCGTATGAAGAATTAGATATGCTCTCTACCCATCCTCGAATAAACTCCTGGTCTACTGGAAAGCTTGGTTCTATATCCACAATTATGGGTGTACCCTCAGGGATTCCTAGTTCCTGTGCGATATTAATAGCTTCTTCTGCATGATTTATTGCATGTTCATACCCTGTTGCCTCTGACACACCATTATAGATAGGAAGAATTCGTGCGTTGTTTTCATGAATAAGTTGAATCTCTTCCTGTGTCATTTTAAAAGAAACTCCTTCAATTTGAAGCATATATCTTCCAATGAACTCTGGTTCCCCAAATTCATTGACCACACAATCATAGAAATCCTCAGTAACTAAACTTGCTGTATCAATTCCCCATTCAATGGTAACTTCCTGATCACTATCTCCATTATTTGGCGGATTATTGTTTGGACTATTATTGTCCTCTGAATTATTGAATCCAGGCAGACTGCACCCAATGGTAAACAATATGGTTAAAAAACCAACCAATAAAAGCTTAACTACTTCCTTTTTTTTCATGAACTCACCCTTCTTTTTGTATAAACTATGCAATGGAAGAATCTATCGTAAGGGCGCAAAACATAAAGGGAGTAAATTTTTTGTAAACAAAAAGAATAACCATTCATAAAGTGAAACTTCAATCAGCTGCCGTCCCCCCACTGATTGTTAGCATCCAAGGGCATGAGTATGAGGCCCTTGAACCACTCGGACATTTACGGGTAGCCAACCATAAGGAAAGCTTCACCAACAAGGATGAAAAATTTAATGTTTTTTCCATGGCAGTTTATCCCCCGCTTACCTTTTTCGTTTCACTTAAGACTTGAGGTGGGGATAGTGGTATTGCTGCCCGTTAATGCGGGATAATTAGGAGACATTTGTGTTAGGATAATGAAATACGGTCATAATGAATAATGGAAAAACAGGAACTTGTATGGTATATATACAAGTAATAGAAAAATGGTCGATTCAAAGAGAGAGGGAATTGATATGGCAGAACATAAAACATCAAATTTCATAAGAAACATTGTAAAAGAAGACTTAGAATCAGGAAGAAGAACATACGTAAATACCCGTTTTCCACCAGAGCCTAATGGATATCTGCATATTGGTCACGCTAAATCCATTATTATTAACTTTGATCTAGCTGATGAATTTGGCGGAAAGACGAATCTACGATTTGATGATACGAATCCATTAAAAGAGGATACTGAATTCGTAGAATCCATTAAAGAAGATGTGAAATGGCTAGGGTATGATTGGGATGGTCTATTTTTTGCGTCAGATTATTTTGAAGAAATGTATGAGAGAGCTAAGCTCCTTATAAAGAAAGGAAAAGCTTATGTAGATGATCTTTCTCCAGATGAGATCCGTGAGTATCGCGGTACTTTGACAGAGCCAGGCAAAAATAGTCCATACCGTGATCGAACAGTTGAAGAGAACTTAGAATTATTTGAAAAAATGCGTCAGGGTAAATACAAAAATGGAGAGAAATCTCTTCGTGCAAAAATTGATATGAGCTCCCCTAACATTAATTTACGGGACCCTGTGATTTATCGAATTTCTCATACTACTCACCATAATACCGGGGATAAGTGGTGTATTTACCCAACCTATAGTTTTGCACATCCTCTTGAAGACGCAATTGAGGATGTGACTCATTCTATTTGTACTATTGAATTTGAAGATCAACGTCCTCTTTACAACTGGGTGGTCGAGCAATGTGAAATGGAAAGCCAACCACAACAAATTGAATTTGGACGATTAAACCTTTCCCATACAGTAATGAGTAAAAGGAAGCTCAGGCTTTTAGTTGATGAAGGTGTTACAGACGGATGGGATGATCCTCGAATGCCAACCATTTCCGGTTTAAGAAGACGAGGGTATACGCCTGAATCCATCCGTGGTTTCATTCGAGAATTAGGCGTTTCCAAAGGAGATGGGACCGTTGATTCACGAATGCTAGATCAGTTTGTTAGAGAGGATTTAAAACTTAAAGCTCCTCGTACGATGGGTATTTTAAAACCACTAAAGGTTGTCATTACAAACTATCCGGAAGGGCAAGTAGAATGGCTTGATGCTGAAGTTAACCCTGAAAATCCTGAAATGGGCATAAGAAAAATCCCATTCTCCCGTGAAATCTATATTGAACAAGAGGATTTCATGGAAAATCCACCGAAAAAGTATTTCCGATTATTTCCTGGAAACGAGGTTCGCTTGAAGCATGCTTACTTTATCAAATGTGAGGATATCATTAAGGATGAGGATGGAAATGTAGTAGAGATCCATTGCACCTATGACCCTGAGACAAAAAGCGGAACAGGATTTACTGGCCGAAAAGTAAAAGGTACCCTTCATTGGGTAGAAGCCACTCAGGCTTTACCAGCAGAATTTCGTATGTATGAGCCTCTTATTTTGGATGATGATCAAGAGGCAGAAGAGGTTGAAAATGCAGAGAAAAAGACTTTCCTTGACCTTATCAATCCAAATTCCCTTGAGGTTCTGAACGGCTTTATTGAACCGAACATGGAAGACGTTCAACCGTTTGATAAATTCCAATTCTTTAGACATGGATATTTCAACGTTGATCCAAAGCTTTATAAAAAAGAGAAACCAGTTTTTAATCAAATTGTTTCATTAAAAAGCTCTTTTAAGCTTTAATAGTTAAAAGCCTAGAACCAGATCAAGGTTCTAGGCTTTTCTTGCTTACACTTTCAACTACCCATACAGGAAACCATAGTATTAAAAAAGAAGCTAATGCTATAAGCTCAAGAGGGATTATGTACCATGGCCAAGGGCCGAGAAAATCTAATACGGATGCCGTAGAAGGCTTTCTCATGATGAACATGTAGTTCCCACCTGTCCATAAATTTATAAAGTACATAAAAGCCGTATACACATTTAAATAGAGAAAGGACCTCCATAACAGCTTTAACGTAGGACGAAACCTTTCTACAAAAAGCATATACAAACAGGCTATAACGACTCCTCCATGAGCAACATAGAAATGAATATATCTAAAATGGGGGAAAGAATATCCATCAATAACAGGAGTTAACATGGCTTGAATGGCACTTCCTATACCCACGAAATAGGTAAAAGCAAAGACCCTTTCATTTTTAGTTAAAAGCATGATGATAGCAAAAATTAGACTAACACTACTTAAATGAAGGGGGAGGGAATAGCTTGGATTCCATCGACCATAGTAGATCTGCCAAGATTGATAACTAATTTCAGATAGTAGAAGAACGCCTGCTAGACAAAACCGAAACACAACTGGGCGACTCCCTTTTCTAAGGGGTTTTCTGTATAGAGCAATACCAATAGCTATGAACACAAACACAGTAATAGTTAGCCAATGCTCTAAAGAAAATAGGACAAAGGGATCTTCATCATAACCCCATTCGAAATATCTGGACATCTACATCCCTCCCATTCTTCTCATAGACATGGATTAATTAGAAAAATCATTATTGCGATCAGCCGGGAAAATTAATCCAATCTGCTTTCGAGCTTCCTCCATCAAAGAAGCTGTTACCCATGATCTTTCAAAAGAATTTATATTTGATTCTGTCATCCCTTGTTGAACAAGTTGAACAAAAGCCTCTGTTTCATAAAACATAGATTCCTTATCTTGTGTTCGATTCAGGCTTTCACTAGTGCCATCTCGATAACGGATTTCCACTGAATTCAAATTAGAGATGTCATCTATTATGATGCTTCCTTCCTCCCCTTGAATTTCAGAGGGTGCGTAAGAATTCGTTATTTTCGAGTGCGTTGTGATCGCTTCCATTTCCTCATATCCGAATAGAATACTGCCTTCCGCATCTACCCCCGACCCAAGCATTACTCCATTGGCCTTAATATGCTTTGGTTCACCAAATAAAGCTACCATAGGAAAAACACAGTAAACCCCTAAATCCATCAATGAACCATTTGAAAATTCAGGACGAAAGGCATTTAGTACTTCCCCTTTTTTATAAGAATCATAACGCGAAGAATATTGACATTTACTTGCAACAAAACGCCTTACCTTTCCTATCTTATGTAAATTTTCCTGAATCGAAATGAAATTGGGTAGAAAGGTAGTTTTCATTGCCTCCATAAGTAATACCTTTTCTTTCGTGGCAACTTGAATCATCTTCTCTATCTCAGCAGTGTTAGAAGCCATTGGTTTTTCACATAAAACATGTTTTCCATTCTTCATGAAGAGAATGGACTGTTCCGTGTGTAAAGAATTGGGAGTAGCTATATAGACAGCATCTAGTAAATCTGTTGCGGCCATCTTATCTAAATCAGTAAAGGTATGATCTACTCCATGCTTGCTAGCAAATTCTTGAGCCCTTTCTTCTGTACGGGAAAAAACGGCAGTAATTTCAAAGTCCTTTACTTCCTTTGCTGCACTCAAAAATCGATCGGTTATCCAATTCGTACCTACCACTCCAAAACGTATAGTCATGTAATCACTCCTCAAATATTTTTGTTGCACTTTCTGTCCAAGCATAATAGAATTTTCAAGTGTGTATTTTTTATACTACAGGATTTATAACTTACATGAAAAAAATTAAGCTTTCGCCATTAGAACTTTGCGATAAGTCGAGTTTTTCTTAAAATCAGAAAAGAGATGACTGCCATGCCTAAACATATATGGTTGCTTGTTATTGGAATTGCCATTAATGTCACAGGTTCTTCATTCATATGGCCCTTGAACACCATTTATATTCATAATGAACTAGGACAAACCTTAGCCTTTGCAGGAGTAGTGCTCATGTTAAACCAAGGGGCTGGGATATTTGGCAATCTTTTAGGCGGTGTTTTATATGACCGTTTAGGCGGCTATATAACTATCACTTATGGTAACATCATTTCCATTGCAGCCTCAGTTGCCTTGATATTTTATCATAGCATACTTTCTTATACCATTCTGATGATTGTCCTTGGATTAGGTTCTGGGGTAGCACGCCCTGCTATGTTTGCGATGGCTAGCTCGGTTTGGCCAGAAGGAGGACGACGTGCTTTTAATGCTCTTTACGTTGCCCAAAATCTTGGAGTAGCCATTGGGGCTTCCTTAGGTGGATTTGTTGCCAAGTTCTCATTTGAATATATTTTCATTGCAAACGCCCTATTCTTTTTCGTTTTCTTTCTCTTAGCTGTCCTAACCTATAAACCTATAGATTCCAAATATGACCCTCATTCCTATGGAACTGTTCTAGATCAAAATTTAAAAATTGTTAAGAAAGCAAATTTCCGTGCCTTAATCATGTTAAGCATTGGATTTTTTATATGCTGGGTTGCTTATGTTCAATGGCAAACGACCATTGCATCCTATACGCAGGACATCGGAATTTCCATTGATCGATATAGCCTTTTATGGACTATAAATGGTCTGCTTATCGTGTTAGGTTAACCGATTATTAAAGTTGTTACGAACTGGATTCCTTCCACAAAGGCACAAATACAAATAGGACATTTCATTTTCTTATTATCCTTTATCTACCTATTATTTGCTAATTCCTTTCTTTCTTTTGCAATTGCAATGGCGATTTTAACTATTGGCGAAATGTTGGTATGGCCTGGCGTACCATCTCTAGCAGATGATTTGGCGCCTAAAGGGAGAGCGGGCTTTTACCAGGGATTAATTAATAGTGTGGGTACCGCCGGTCGAATGGTTGGCCCTGTACTTGGAGGATTTATTGTGGATATTTATTCCATTGAAATCCTTTTCTATGGATTATTAATCCTGTTTATTATTCCATTTGTAGCCACCCATTTCTATGATCGGAAGCTAAATAGCGAACAGTTAGAACGAGTTGAAAATTAAGAGGTAGTGTCTCTCGTTGATCATGCAAAACAGTAAAAAACCTTTCTCCAGTGAAATTTTAATGCCGATTAATCCTTTTATGTGCTACAAAAGTCATTGGGTGACGATTTTATTCGTTAAGTGACGGTTTCAGAATTTTAAGTGCTAGAGAACTGGTTTTAAGTGACGATTTTCTACAGAACTAAAATGTTAGATGCTACTTCCATTCGTTTCGTGCCGAAGTGTCCATTTATGTGACACCACACCCCCTACTTAAATGCAAAAAAAGATGATTCCTCCAATAAAATGGAATCATCTTTTTTTATTTTCCTATGATACATTTCCCTGTTGGCTCCGAACCAAATCGGCATAAAATCCATCAACCATCATGAGCTCCTGATGGTTCCCTTTTTCAATGATTTTCCCTTCATTTAACACAAGAATCAAATCGGCATTTCGAATAGTGTTTAAACGGTGGGCAATAACAAAACTTGTTCTACCCTTCATCAACGTTTTTAAACCGTCATTAATTTTAATTTCCGTGATCGTATCAATGCTACTAGTAGCCTCATCTAGGATCAAAAGACTTGGGTTAGCAAGGAGTGCTCTTGCGATAGACAAGAGCTGCCTCTGTCCATGACTAATTCCATTTCCATCCGAATCAAGTACGGTATCATAGCCATCAGGTAATCGAGTAATAAATTCATGGGCATTTGCAGATTTAGCTGCCTCCACTACTTCCTTATCAGTTGCAGCTAAGTTCCCATATCGAATATTTTCACGGATAGTTGTGTGAAATAAAAAGGAATCCTGCAAAACAACCCCCATTTGATCCCTTAAGCTTTTTCTTGTTATCTGTTTCGCGTCTTTTCCATCAATCAATATCTGACCCTTGTCTGGATCATAGAATCGAGAAAGCAATGAGACAATGGTAGTCTTCCCAGCCCCCGTTGGGCCAACTAAAGCAACTGTGCTTCCTGGTTCTACGTGGAAATTAATATCCTCTAATGTGATTTGTTCTTCTTCATAAGAGAAATATACAGAGCGAAACTCAATTTCTCCCACTATAGCATTCACATCAGTTGCTTGCTCCTCATCCTTCTGTTCTATATCTTTTTCCATGATTTGAAACACGCGGTCAGCCCCAGCCACGGCAGATAAGATCATGTTAAATTGGTTCGCTAAGTCATTCAGTGGTCTTGTAAACTGCCTAGAATAAGTAGTAAAGGTTACAATTACTCCTATGGTAACTATCCCTCCCTTTAAGGCTAACAAGCCTCCACCGCCCACAATAATGGCAAAACTGACGTTATTTAACATATTCATTAGTTTGGGAATAAAACCTGAGTAAGTCTGTGCCCAAAAACCAGCTTTTTTTAATCTCTCATTTTTCTCTTTAAACTCTTGAATGACTCGTTCCTCTTGGGAAAACATTGTGATGATGGTATGACCCGAGAACATTTCCTCCACATATCCATTCATTTTTCCTAACTCTTTCTGTTGTTCTCTAAAATAAGGCCCTGTTCTATTCGTAATCCATTTCATCCCAAAGTACATGAAGGGGACTACGGTCAATGTAAGCAGAGTTAATAAAGGACTTAACCAAATCATCATTCCAATGGTTCCAAGAATAGTTAATAAACTAGTTGCAAATTGAATAACTGCCGTGTTTAACGTACGACTGACATTTTCTATATCATTCGTTAGCCTGCTCATAAGCTCCCCATGCTTATAGGTTTGAAAGAATGAAATAGGAAGATGCTGTAAGTGAGAAAAAAGTTTTTTCCTCATAGAATATACTGTGTTTTGCGCGATATGGATCATCCAAAAATTTTGGAGCCAAGTAGCTGCTGATTGAAAAAAATAAATGAACACTAGAAAAAGAAGCAAAAATAAAAGTGTGTTTCTTTCTTGTGTCTCAATGACATGGTCTACTGATACTCCTAATAGAAAGGGTCCTAACAAAGATAGGACAGAGCTAATAATGACCATTATAATGACCAGGAAAAAAAGTTTTTTCTCATGAGCCATATAAGACCATATTTTCCATAGAGTTTCCTTAAGATTATCAACTCGGGGTGGTCTAGTTCCAATCCCTTGGGGACGACGATGAGGATGCTCTATAGTTCTTTCAGGTTGTTCTTCCTTCTTATCCGCCATCTAGATCACCCCTTTTTCATTTTGAGATTCGTATATTTGTTGATAATAAGTATTGTGACTTAACAACTCCTGATGAGTTCCTTCCCCAATTAACTTACCGTGATCTAAAAGAAGAATCTTATCAGCATCCCTGACAGAACTAACCTTTTGAGCAATCATAAGGACCGTACACTTTTGATCTTGTAACGTTTGTAAAAGGCGTACTTCTGTATGAGCATCCAGTGCACTCGTACTATCATCTAATATTAAGATTTTTGGGCGTCGTATGAGAGCACGGGCAATGGAGAGCCGTTGCTTTTGACCCCCAGAAAATGTAATCCCACGTTGCCCAATAACCGTATCATATCCATCAGGTAAGCTTTCGATAAAGGAATGAATTTGTGCATCTTTGGCCGCTTGGATAACCTCTTCTATAGTCGCCTCTTCTTTTCCCCAACAAATATTTTCCATCACTGTTCCCGAAAACAGATGTACGTCCTGAGGAACCAAACTAATCTGATGACGTAGATAATTCAAATCTATCTCATCTATCCGATGTCCATCTATATAGATTTCTCCTTTTGATTTTTCATAAAGCCTAGGAATGAGATGTACTAAGGATGATTTCCCTGAACCTGTTTCTCCTAGAATCCCAAGAGTTTTTCCATGATCAATCATGAAGCTAATCTGATTCACAGCAGGTTCCTTAGATTTCGGATATTCAAAACTCACATTTTTAAATGTGATTGCACCTTCCAATATAGGTTTCCTATCCCCAGATGAATGGGTCTCTATCTCTTCATCTAGGACAAGTCCTATACGATCAATGGAAGCCTTTCCTCTTGATGCATTCATGATAAGGAAGGTAAATACAGAAAAAGTAAACATAATCCGTGTGGCATAATTTAAAATGGCAACTACTTCACCTGCCGTTGCGTCCCCTACGGAGAGTTGCCCAGCTCCGACCCATAAAAGAATAAGAATTAGCACATTCATGCCGAGCATAACAATCGGCATTGCTACTTCCATCAGCCACAACGCCTTTTTATTCATATCTAACAAAGAATAATTTACTTGTTTAAAACGTTCTTCTTCATGTGATCCTCGATTAAATCCTTTGATTAAGCGAATTCCCCCTAAGTTTTCCCGAATGATCGAGTTCACATCGTCAAGCTTTTTTTGAACCCTCTGAAAATAGGTTACTCCTTTTCTTAAAATCCAATAAAGAAATAGAAAAATAAACGGAACTGAACCAAGTAAAATAAAAGCTAATTCTACATGAACGGTAAAGGCCATAATGAGCGCAAATATAATAAATAATGGTGCTCTCAATCCAACTCGCATAAACATAAAAATGACGCCTTGTACTTGGGTCACGTCATTAGTTAACCTCGTAATTAAGGTTGGAGTATCAAATGATTGAAGATTTTTCATTTTAAATCGTTGGACTTTCTCAAACAAGTCTCTTCGCATATCATAGCCTGCCCCTTGTCCAACACGAGAAGATAGAAAGGAATTAGCAATTCCAGCGAAAAAAGTAAAGATTGAGATTCCTATCAAAATCGTTCCCCATATAGCTACCAGCCGAAAGTCTCCTTTTTGGATTCCTTCATCTATCATTCTTGCCATAATAATTGGTTGGAATAATTCCACAACTAATTCAATAATTGTTAAAAAAATACCGACCCATAAGGCGGTTTTATATGTATAAGCATAACTCCATATTCTTTTCATTTCTCTCCCCCGAATCAATAAACTCCTTTTTATTATACTTGATTTTTAGGAGGATGAAAGTTTGAAAACTTTTGGAGTGGTTCATAAACTCACCTAATTTAACGCTTGCTCGTAGGTATATACGACAAGCTGACCAATGTGATCTTTGCGGATTCTTCAAACCTCATCACCAATAGTCAAAGTAATGCTCTTTTCCCACTTTTCTCACTGATTTTTTAAATAATTGTAAGTGATAAAATTAATCGTCCTAAAACGTTCAATCCCTTTGCGTGAAAGAAGTTGATATTCGTCAAAGCCTAGTAATTCTTTGAAATACCAATATCCAGTTCGAAGTTATGTCATACATTATAATGGATGGTAAAGAGATCTAGACTACTATCTGTACAAAGAATATAAAAAGGTGCCATACTTAAATCAAATTCGTCTTCCCAAGATAACAAGATTTTGAAGTATTCAGTGTTATTCAAATTTCCTTCATAAGTAAATAGCTTACAGGAAAACTTCCTTCCATTAAGGAGTTAGAGGAAGAATTACAACAAAAAAAGCTTTGTATAAACGCTGTTATATCAACGAATTTATTCAGTACCGGTGCCTCCAGCATGAGAAAGTTTCACCGTAATGGGGGCACCCAAATTGTATTCACTAAGTGGCTTAGGGCTATCTTTAATAGACAAAATGTATCGAATTATAACGGATATACATTGAATTTCCTATTTTATCCTCTTTTCTGTTTTTATATCAAAAAAATGACAATCCACTAAATCAAATCCTACAGTAACCACTTCCCCACTTTTTATATTACAGATAGCATCCACTCGTACAGTAATTGATTGATCTTTGATTGAAGTATAGAGGTAGGTTTCTGCTCCTAATAATTCGACCATTTCAACTTTTGTTTGGATGCTTATATCCTTGTCCGTTGAAAGTGTCAATTTTTCTGGTCGAATTCCCACTATAATTTGATCATCTGTATAGCTGCTTTTTTGTAATAATTGTAGTTTCTCTTCAGATAAAAGATAAGAAACATGTCCTATCCGAATATGATTACCCTCAATCAGTCCGCGGATAAAATTCATTGCTGGTGAACCAATAAAGCCACCAACAAATACATTATCAGGAAAGTCATAAATTCGCTTCGGTTTATCTACTTGTTGTATGATACCATCTTTCATCAGTACAATCCTTGAAGCCATTGTCATCGCCTCGGTTTGGTCATGGGTTACATAAATAGTTGTTGTTTTTAATTTTTTGTGTAGCTTAATAATTTCAGCCCGCATTTGAACACGTAGTTTTGCATCAAGATTAGATAATGGTTCGTCCATTAAAAACACTTTCGCATCTCTAACAATTGCACGTCCCAAAGCAACACGTTGCCTTTGACCACCTGATAAAGCTTTAGGTTTACGGTTTAAATAAGGTTCTAATCCCAAAATGGAGGATGCTTGTTTGACACGATGATCAATGTCATCCTTTTTATACTTCCTCAACTTTAATCCGACAGCTATATTGTCATATACAGTCATATGTGGGTATAACGCATAGTTTTGAAAGACCATTGCTATATCCCGGTCTTTGGGTGCCACTTTATTTACTAGATTGTTATCAATGTATAGACTGCCATCTGAAATTTCCTCTAACCCAGCCACCATCTGAAGCATTGTTGACTTTCCACATCCAGAAGGTCCAACAAGTACAATAAATTCTCTATCAGTTACTCTTAGATTAAAATCATTAACAGCCCAAACATTTTTGTTATATTTTTTATAAATTTTTTCAAAAAGTATTTCTGCCATCTATTATCACCCTATTATTCGTTTTAGTTATTACTAGAGTTTTTTTAAAGATATTCACTAAATAGTAAAGATTTGTCATTATCCATCGTTAATTGATGTTGACACAAAAAATATAGTGACATTAAGCCAATAGTAATTACGAGAACCATAAATAAAGCCACCCAAATACTTTGATTTTGATCGATTGTGTAAATAATCGTTAACCCTCCAACACTTGGGATTCTCCCCGCACTGAGAGCCAACTCCCTCGATACCACCATTTCAATGCGCTGCCTACCATTCGAGTCAAATTTAGAAATAGAATTCAATGACAGTGTGTTAAAGGGTACTTCAAATAAAGGAATACATACACCGGCTGTAACTCCATAGATAAGTAATGTCCAATAATTAACGTCAAATACAAGCCCCAGAACAGCCAAGCTAATACCAATTGTACCGATCTTGATATAGGATGATCTATTTTTCTGACTTATGAATCTGCCTATAAAATAAAAAATAAATACAGAAATAGTTGTAGTCATGAATACGTAATTTCCAACAACCCCTTCACTCCCCGACATCATATACACCCATATCCATATTGCAAAAGACAAAACCCCATCGCGAAATGCAAGACTGCTATAAACATAACTAAGGATTCTCCATTCCTTGTTTTTATGGACATTCCATAGAGCCCTCCAGTTAAACGAACCTTTTTCAATTTGCTTAGGTAGAAAAAAAGTTAATACTACAGACACTAAAAAAAACAAAAATGTTAGAATAAAAATTAATCGGTAACCAGTAAAACCGGGATTCATCGTAATAATCCAACCAGCAGATACCGGTCCGATCATTTGTGACAGCGCGTTAAAAATACCATTTACACCATTAAACCAGTCGCGATTCAATTGATTCGTTAAATCAACCGATAACACATTAACAGAGAGCCAGTAAAATCCCGAACCAATACCGTAAATAATGCCAAGAACAATAATCCAGTTACTAGAGTTATCTCCTAGCAATATAAGTACCAAATAAAAAATTAACTGTAAGCAACCTCCAATGACGAGTCCTTTTTTGCGATCAACTTTTTTACTCAACCATCCTGCAAAAATAAAAGAAGGCATCCAAATCAAATAAGAAACAAAATTAAAAAGTGCAACATCATAAAAATTTTGAGATAGTTTATACAAATAAATATTTATAAAAACGCTAGATAAACTATTAGCTATGCCATTAAAACAAACGATTAGCAAAAAGATTTTTGTTGTAGGTGATAAAGAAATGGCAGGTGGATGTAATAGTGCATCTATTTTAGCAAGTAACTCTCGCATAGTTAAATTCCTTTTACATCAATATAAATAGGATTACACATAGCTGCCATTAATGTTCTGTTTACCTCTGAAAAGTACCTCCATACTTCAATTCGATAGAAACCCTGGTCAGTGATTTCCAAATGATCTTCAAAACGCAAATTGGAAGCCGTGTGTGTATGTTCAATCCCTTTATCAGATATAATTTTTATCGTGTCACCTTCCAACAAACCAACAATAGTTAATTCAATTGGATAGGAACTGTTTGTGACTGTATCACCCATCATCCATTCTCCACAAATTAATTCAATTACAGGACCTTCTGGACTATAAGATAAAAAGACATTTCCTTTATCAATACCATTCAAAATACCTTCCACAGAATTTGAAGCGGTTTTCACCCATGTTGTGGGCATGCCATGTTTTACATATTGATCCGGACGATGTGTATCACTTCCTCCAACCACATGTAATTTCTTTCCTTCCACTAATTCCTTTTGCCACCACGCTAGTGTTCGCTCATTACAACTTCTCCACGGACCATTCCACACTTCGATCCAACCATAAGTTAGTGAATTATCCCAATCCCACGGACAATTATCATCGTGCGGATGATTAATAGATAGTTTTGCTCCTTGATTTATTGCTTCTAACATCTTGTTAGTTACTTCTTCATTCGTTGTTGCTCGAAAATCCATAATTGGATTTTTCACCCCGTAAAAATTACAATGACCACGGTAGGTTGTTAATTCCATTCCAGGTATATGAATTAGATTTTTATAAGTTGGATAGACAAAATTTTGACTTATTGTGTTATGGTCAGTTAGAGCAATAAAATTAAGACCCTTGTTTATCGCAATTTCTGATGCTTCCTCAAGTGTATAGGACCCATCACTATGGACACTGTGCATATGCAGGTCTCCCTTTACCCAAAATGTTTCACAAGCTTTTTCAAGAGCTATATCTATTTGAACATCACAACCAGACTCGGGAATTTTATACGCACCAAGAATCACTGACCACTCTCCTGTATAAAGGTTGCCTGCAACATAACCTGGGGTAGCCTCTTGTATTCCAATTGTTACCTTGTCACGCGCTCCGCCACTCCAACCTCTAACATGCATAGGATCCTTTAGCCCTAAATCAACAACGCACTCCTTATTGATTATATTTTTCACTGTAAGTTCCAAACTGATTTTCTGAACTTCCTCCGATACATGAAAAGGAACTTCTATGTATTGCAATTGTTCTTCATGTGTAATACTTCGGTTTAATGTTATTTTTTCCAATATCGCTGTTTGCATTAATTTCTCCGCCTTTCTGTTTTATTCTTTGGTAGAACCCAACATAATACCTTTCACAAAAAACTTTTGTACAAAAGGATAAATAATTACTAATGGGATTAACGCAATCATTATTCCTGCCATACGAACATTTGGCGTAAAAAAATCACTACTAGATGTTGCATCAGATGAAATAACTAAAGACTGCAATGCTAACTGCAACGTATATTTGTTACTATCGCTTATATAGAGCAACGGTTGTGTAAATTGATTCCAACGGCTAACAAACTCAAACAATAATACCGTTGCAAGACCTGGTTTGGCAATCGGAAGGTAGATTCTAGTAAAAATCCAGAAATCGCCCGCTCCATCTATTCTTGCTGACTTTGCCAAATCTTTTGAAATAGAAAGGAAAAAATTATGCATTAACAAAATACTAAATCCAGATACTAATCCAGCTATAACTAGTGATGTCAAAGTATTTAATAACCCTAATTGCTTGTTAACCACATACAACGGAATCATGATTGCTTCTTCTGGGATAACCATTGTTAAAATAATTAATGTTACTAATATTTTTTTTCCTGGTAATTTATCTTGTATCAAAACATAGCCAGCCATTGAAGCTAGAAATACATGAAATATAGTTCCTAGCATGGTAACAATCATATTATTTACAAAGGGACGCCAAAGTTCCATTTTAGACCAAATTGTATGGTATCCTTCTAGACTAAATTCAGTTGGCCATAACTTTATACCTGGTTGCATCGATGAGATATTAGAGGAAATGGAAATTACAAATGTGTTCCAGATTGGGATTATCATTGTTAAAACCAGCATGATTAAAAATAATTTGTTTACGTTTTGCCATCCCTTTGATTTCCATGATTGATCTACATTTATTTTTTTCAACTGTCTCACTCCATATCGTATCGAATTACTTTTCTTACAATGCTAACGAGTATCAGTGTTGCAAAAATCACTAGAAACGCTGCTGCTGTGGCAACACCCATATCAAATTCCAATATTCCTTTTTCATAGGTATACATCATAAGCACGTTAACCTCTCTAGCAATTGCTGGGTTACTCATAACAAAAACTTGATCAAAAATCCGAAGAATGCCCATCATATTAAGAAGTAAAACAACTTTCATTGTAGGAACTAACTGTGGGATAGTAATATAAATCATTTGTTGCCAACGATTTGCTCCATCTATCGATGCAGCCTCATACAGTACCGGACTTATGCCAACAATAGAGGCTAGATAGATAATACAGATATATCCCATATCTTTCCATACCGCTGATAGAATCATAATTGGTTTAGCATAGTCTTCTTTTGCAAAGAAATGGATCGCATCAGCTCCTAGCCATCGAAGAACTCCATTTACTAATCCAACATCAGGTGACAGCATAAATATCCAAATACCGCCTACAACTACCCATGAAAATAAATGGGGGAGGTAAATAACCATTTGTGTAATTTTTTTAAAAACTGGTTGAAAAACTTCATTTAGTGATAATGCGACAAGAAGAGGAGCTACAAAACCCAATATCAATAGCCCCCCACCTATGACAAGGGTATTTTGTAATGCTCGCCAGAAAACTGGATCATTTAGCACAGTTATATAATTTTGTAACCCTATAAAGGGGCGGTCACCAATTAACCGATACTCCTGTAAGCTTATCATTAACCCTTTAACTATCGGATAGTAATTAAAAACAAAAAAGTAGATTAAGATTGGTAGAATCATAAGATAAAGTGTATAGTGTTTTTTTAATGTATAGAGCAAAATAAACACCTCTTTGTGTTCAAGTATGACAGTTCTCCATAAAAGAGAGCTGGAATCATAATTTCAGAAACTATTTTAATTTTCCCACCATTAGTGGTGTTCTCATATAACAGAGAGGAGGGTGAAGCCCCCTCCTCTTCAATGTTAATCTATAAGATTTGCAGCTTTCAATTCATCATTCATTTTTGAAACTGCGTCATTTGCAGATATATCCCCCATTATCGCTTTGAAAACATAGTTTGTAACTATTTTTTCAGCATCTGGCCAGTCTGCGGTTGAAAGCTCTAATGAAGCATTATGTGTCATAATCACTTCACGCGCTTCCTTTACACCAGGTAATAAACCAATAGGGTTTTCAAAATTAGTATTATAGGGGATAATAACACCATGGTCCATCCCGTGTTCTTGACCTATCTCAGTTAGTTGATAATTGCCGTTATCAACCGTGTAGTCATGACCTTCAATACCAAGTGTGCTTAAGACGTTCCCTTCTTCTGAGTTCCAGAATTCTAGGAACTTAAGAGCTGCTTCTGGGTTTTCAGCATTAACCGGGATGGCCCACATACTAGGATCACCTCGACGAAGCATTTGACCATTAGGTCCTTCAGCACCAGCAATACCTTTCGCTTCAAATTCAGTATTAGGATCTTCCTCTAAACGGATATTGTTAAATAACCCTACCCAAGCATCCCAATACGTTACCATTCCAACGCGATCAGTTAAAAACATTTCTCTCATTTTTCCTGTATCATTTGTTGCAAAGTTTGGATCTAAAATACCTTCTTCGTAAAGTTTATTAAACCATTCATACATCGGGATAGCCGCTTCTGTAGCATAAGGAATTGTGCGGTTTCCATTCTCGTCTATAACATACTTATATTTAACTCCTTGAGCACTCATAAAACCTTGAATATCATATAATCCAGCAGTTGATAAACCATACGTATCATCTTTCCCATTACCATCAGGGTCTTGTTCCTTGAATGCTTTCATCACTTGATAAAACTCATCTAATGTTGTTGGCTGTTCCAAATTTAACTTTTCCATCCAATCTTGACGAACAATTGGCATTGTGCCTCCTTCTGACTTATTAAACACACCATAAATCGAACCATCATCATATGTAATTTGATCCCACTCTGAAGTCGGAATTACTTCATTGTTAGATAAAATATCAGATGATTTAATATGATCGTTTAACTTTGTTAGAGCACCTTGGTCAACTAATACATCCATTAAATCTTTTGTTAAATACACAAGGTCGTATTTTTCACCAGATGAAATAGAAGTCATTAACTTCTGGTTGTATTCACTAGGAGGCTTTTCCATTTCTATATCCATACCCAACTTTTCCTCTAGAACTTCAACAAAGAGCTTCTGTTCATCTGCATCTTTTCCGCCAACGATTGCACTAAGAATTTTTAACTTGTCATTTTCTTTTGTCCCTTTTGATTCGTTAGATTCATTAGTTTTTTCTGTTTTATTATCATTCGCATTTTCTGTTGACGTACCAGATTCAGCACTAGAGCAAGCTCCTAAAATAAAAAGGGATAAAATAGAAATTAAACATATTAACGTTTTGAATTTAAAATGCATGGTTACCCTCCTTGATATAGGTATTGATTGCAAATTGTTCACATGATCCTCTTTCGACAAAGTCTGTTGGTACAAATACACGTTTAACATAAAAATCTTTCGTTTGGAGCTGTTCAATTAATAGTTTTGCTGCTTCTACACCAAGCTGCTCACCATTTAGTCGTACACTGGTTAATGGCGGAGAAAATTCAGCCGGATAGATCGTTTCATCACTAAAAGAGACAATTGATAGATCCTGTGGAATTGAGTGGCCTTCTTCTGCTGCTGCTCGATATGCACCCAGAGCAACCTTATCATTATCAGTTATTACTGCAGAAACAGTTAAATGTTCACTCAATACTTGCTTCACTTTTTTATAACCAAATTCAATCGATGTTGACTGCTTGTCCTTATTGATTATAAAATTCGGATTCACTTTAATTCCCGAATCTTCCAAAGCATTGATATATCCTAGCTCCCTATCCTTGCTTACCGTCCGAAATTTCGGTGCATTTAAAAACAAAATATTCTCATGCCCTTTTGAAATCAAATGTTTAGTCAATAACTCTGCCGCACTTACATTGTTGTTATCAACATATGATAATTTATCTTCATATCTTTTTGGAGGCTTTCCAATAACAACAAAAGGAGTTTTTGAATTTAATCTTTCTTCAACTCTACGGTCATTGACTTGTGGATCTAATAAGATTTCCCCATCAATTGGATCTGATGTTTGAAACTCAACCTGGTTTTTATAATCATCTGATAACGTATTGACAAGTAATCGATATCCTTGGTTATAACATTCACTTAACACACCATTTAGCAATGATAAGTGAAACTGGCTAAACTTCACCTTTTCCGCCTCCATATTTAACCCAATGATTCTTGTCTCTTTTACTACTAAACTTCTTGCCCAATAATTAGGTTTATAGTTTAAATCCTTTGCAATCCTTAATACTCGTTCTTTCACCTCCTTACTGATTGGCCGTTTCTCACTAAACACATTGGACACTGTACTTTTTGATACTCCAGCAACTTTTGCAACATCATCTATTTTCGCCATAGACTCCAACCTCCATAGTTAATATAGTAAACCGGTTTTATTAATATAGTATTAATTCAATATATATATTTTGTAAAATAAAAAACTGTTAACATAAAAAAATCTGATTACAGCGTGTTTAGATATACGTTTTCATCAGTATTTAAAGATAATAGTCAAACCAGTTTGACGTTTATTCTGAGTAGAAAAACTAAAACCTCCCTATCCGACTTGTACAGTTTTTTCCAAAATCATTCATTTTATCTTTTATCTTTCATAGAACTCATTTACTGAACAGGTATTTCTCCACCCGCTACCTTATAACGAGCTCAAAACTTCAGAAAAAATGTTAGAAATATCTGTACAGAAAGTAGATAAGCGACAGCCATCAAATTAGCGATTGTTTATTAAGGTTGGTGTTTATTTATGCGTACTAGAAGAACCGGTGCCTGAACCCTAGCTTGGTAAAGTTTCACCGTAAAGGGGGAACCTTATTTCGCAAAAGTACTACGAATAAATTCAAAGAAAATGTTAATCGCTATGAATACTAGAATGGAAAGCTCTTCTTTTGGAGAGGTCGCTTGGTGATTTGGGGTCCTTATGGGATGGGATTGGCTAAGATTTGTTCGGCATTCCGGTTTCAGGATCACGGCATTTTTCAAAGAAATTCAGCACTTGTCATATGGAAATCCCTTATCAAACCGGGCCACAATTGACACATTAGATGGAATGTGTTTTAATTCTTCACTAACAATGTCAATCATACCATCTGAGGTGTAGGCTTTCCTGTTTCTTAATTCAGCAAACAAACATAGACAACTGATTCCCGCAAACAGTATTTACCGTAGAATCGAAGTCAAGAATAGCCCGATCTTGATCACTTATAAGGTGCGGGGTTAAATCTTTATTCATGTCTACTAATCAAACTAAATCCTCTTTCCCTTTAAAATGCTTCAGGTCATAATAGTAGGTTATATAATCCGGATGTTTGCTCCACTTAAAAACCCTTTTTAACTTGTTTCTTCTTCAATATCTTCAAAGCGGGAGATACGCTCTAAACCTAGTAAGCACTCTAAAATAGATACTAAGGATACATCTGTTAACGGGAATGTTCCAATTTGTTTTTTCAACGAAAAGCTTGTCTCTAACAGACTCTTTATCTTTATCTTTATCTTTTCAAGGTAATCAAAAAGAGGTATGATGCCTCCATAAGAAGTTGCGTGTATAATAGAAACACTTCCAATACTCGTTTGATTGTATTATATTTATTCACCAGATGCTGCTCCTCTCTTTGGATAGTTTTGCTTCCGAAAACCCTATTCTACCAAATATTATGGTGTTTTTTTGTTTGGAATTATTTCCTCTGAAATCTAGATTAATTTATTTTCTTTAATATTTTTCTAACGATAGGTATAATATCAAATTCCAGTTGAAAAATAGATAAAAAGGAGGAATTCAACATGGACAAGCAAAGAGCTCAGCAAATTATTGAATCCCCAGCTACCATTAGAGTTACATATGATGGGGTACCCATTTATATACAACATGTAGATGAGCAGACAGAGATGGCCAGAATTTATCCTCTCAATGATCCTGAAATGGAAAAAAGTGTATCCGTTACACAATTGAATGAAGAATAGTAAAAGAGCCTGGAATTTGCTCCCCAGGCTCTTTTGTATTAATGTATACATAAAAAATGATTTGGGGGGAAACCAATGAAACAATGGTTAGGTGTAATCGTTTTGTTTTTCTCAATTACAGTAGCAGGATGTGGAAATAGCAGCGACCAAGGGAATTCAAATGGAGAGGACCATGAGGGAGTTCCTCAAAGATTGGAGGTTGAACTAACAGTCCCTGAATCTGTGAGGATGAACGAGGACATTCTTGTAGAAGCCCATGTTACACAAGGGGATGAGGCTGTTAATGATGCTAGTGAAGTAAAATTTGAGGTAAAGAACGTTGAAACAGAAAAAAGCCAGTCCTTCGAGGGTGAATTTGTGGAGAATGGAAAGTATTCAGCGACTATTCAAATAGAGGAGCCTGGTACTTACACAGTTACTTCACACGTAACGGCCCGCGGCTTACACACAATGCCTTCTAAGGAGTTAGTAGTTGAAGGTGACAAGGGTCAGTCCGAATCAGAAGAGCCAAAAACTGCAGAGTAGGAATCCCACTCCTATGAGGTGTCCATTCATTTTTATAAAGACGATCTTTTAAAATCAAACAAGCCGACTACTCTTTCTGCTCATATGGAAATCCTGTTTCATTAGCAGATGTTACCTTCGAAATGTGGAAGATTGGTACTGATAAACACAATTACGTAGATACAGAGGAGGTCTCTGAAGGGATGTATGAACTAGATTATACTTTTTCTGAAAGTGCCTCCTATATGATTCAAATCCATGTAAAGTCAGATGTCATTCACGATCATCAAGAATATGAGGTAAACGTTGATTAAATAACAAAAGTAATTTTACAAACAGGATTGGATTTTGAAAAGACAATCAACTGTTTTAATACGTCTCCCTCAGTGAAATCATGGCGATTCTTCTTCATTTGATTACCCCTTTATTTTTCCTCCTCCTATCTTACAATGGTTATTTCAAATTTTCTTATGTCCCATTCTGGAACCTAGTGCATAGAATGATTATGGTATTTACCCTCTCCTCAGTTTAAAAAAGGAGGCTATCTAGAATGGGAGTAATCAAGACGTATGAGTGGCTAAAGAGTTATAGAAAGGAGAAGAAAAACTCAATAAGTGAGAACATTGAACTTCAGAGGAAACTGATTTGTAGCCCATTAGAAATCTATTTTAAAGATGCATCCCCCGAAGAAATCCAATATCATTTACATCAATATGGAATGTTTTTACCTGATCATAAGGATATCGATGTCATTGATCATATGTTTGAAGAAGGCATGTGGAAAACCGTCCTTCATCAGTACAAAAAGTTACGCTTAATATGGGATGGACCTGATGTACCTGTTTTTTTGTTACCTGCCAATCAAAAAAGCAAACAGCTCAGAGAAGAGTTAAACGGGCAATCAGGTGTTTCTCATGAGGATAAGGTATTTTTATTTGTCGGAGAACACTCGGAAAAAGACCGCTTACGTGCTCTTATCACTCATGAATACAACCATGTTTGTCGTTTAGATTATCTTAGAAAAGAACAAAAAGAATTAACACTTTTAGACGCTTTACTATTGGAGGGATTAGCTGAACACGCGGTGCAGAAACATGTGGGAGATGAATATATGGGACCATGGACACAGGCCTATCCAGCAGAAAAAGCAAAAACAGGATGGGATCGGTGGGTTAAATCAAATATTGATCTTAAAAAACATGATCCAAATCATGAATTATTAATGTACGGGAAAGGTCGATATCCAAAATGGTTAGGCTACAATATAGGGTATCATATCATTTCTAGTTTTTATTCTAAAAACCAAGTTTCTGAGACAGAAGCTCTACAAACCCCCTCTCAACAGATTTTAGAGCACTCCATGTTTGGGTAATACTCCATTATTGTGCATCTGACATCCTACATCTCCCCATACAAATTGAATCATAGACTCATATAGTATAGGGAATCTTGTATGAAAGGAGATTTATAATGTCCCAATACTATCACACATGCTGTAGACATGTAGGTCGTCCAGTTGCAATACGAACAAGAGATGGCCATATTCATCGTGGAATTATCCACAGAGTATCGCCTTCACACGTATATTTAAAACCTCTACCAGCCAGAAACCTTGGTGGTTATGGCTATGGTTATTATGGGGGTTATGGATGGGGTGCTGCATGGGGAATTGCCCTAGGCACTATTATTGGTTTATCCGTTTTGCCATTTTTATTTTGGTAAGCATCTAATTATCCTTCTTTTTTATGATTAGAAAACCCGGCATTCCTAAAAGGGATTCTTGAAAGCTTATTTTACTTTCTTAGAAGCCTTAATGAGTGCAAGCCTTTATTACGCTTATGCAGATAGGAAAGGTAAAACTTCCTATCTGCCAAAAAAACCTTACCTTTTTGGTGGGGTTTTCCTTTTTGTGTATTCCCATTCTCCGTATAGATGCTAATCCTCCATTGCATCCATCCTCTTTTCCCATTCGATAAATACTTCGATTATTTTTAGCACCATCCTCCGTTCTTTATCATCCAGCTGCTGAGCATAATCAACAAGTTTTTGCATTTGAATGTCCTGTTGTTCTTTATTTAGGGATTGAAAAGAAAAAAGTTCTGAGAGAGAGATCTCTAAAGATCGGGCGATTCTATCTATAGTTTCAATAGTTGGGTTTTTTTCTCCCCTCTCCAACTGACCGATGTAGGTAGGATGTAAAGAGGACAAATGCGCCAATTCTTCTTGTGTTAATTTTTTTTCCTTTCTTAAATAACGAATTCTAGCACCTATTATATGCTTAATTGCTTCTTCCGGCATAAAAGATTCACCTCTTCAAATACTATACATGGAAACGATCAACAACCAAACATACTATAGATATTAATAGTTGATTTTTATAAATACTATGAGTATCATTAGGTTGATATATAGTTGTAATTATGTTAAAATTGTATATATATGGTAGATTTTATTCTTAAAAGAGGGATTGAGATGAATGTATCCTAGTTTGCCCGATGACATGTTACTTGAGGTATATTACAAAGCTATTGAATTACAATTAGATCAGGAATTTATAGAACTAATTAAAAGAGTAATGATGGAAAGAGGATTGATTGAATCTGGAAAACTTTCCTAGTAATCCCTCTTACTTATAGCCTTTCCCACTAGTTCCTTTAAATCTATACCCCGTTTTTCTATTTCTAACTCTAGAAGATGAATAAATTCACAGTCCATCTCCAATAACCAAGCTTTCAAATAAGCTTCTACCAATAATTCATCACTTATATTCTTCATTTTACTACTCCTTTAACGTATGGCATTCTTTCCATTCGTTTAGTTTAAGTATAAAATTTCCACTAAATAAATCCAAGAATCAATTTCTTCCAATATTTATTGGAAAACAAGCCATACTAAGTATGGAATAAGGAGTTGAAATCATGGATATTTCGCAGCAAACAGCAGAACTCAGCAAGTACATGGGAAAACTATTGAGAGATACTTTTGGAAAAGGCCCTGATAACGTCTTTGTCTCAATGGGTGGGAAGTACATTACCATTTATGTTCGTAATCTTCTATCTCCTACTGAAAAGGTTCTTCTTGAGAAAAATAAACAAAACTTATTCCAGGAGACTAGAGACGCTCTTCTTAAAACGATTCTTCCTGATATTAGGACAAGTATTTCTTTAATTACAGGCATGGAAATTAAGGAAATGTATTTCGATTGGTCTCTTCAAAACAAAACTGCTGTTTTTATTGGGGTAAGCACAGATAAAACTGCGTCTTCTTCTCCAGTCATTCAAGATTTTCCAGGGAAAGCAGAACTAATAAAAGAGATAGACGAAATAAGTGCAGCTGTGCAAAAGTCTCCTGGTTGTATTGATGCCTTCATGTTAAATAATAGAAATATAATAGTTGTTAGATATGATATTCTCATCTCTATAGAGCGAGCTCTAATTCGCCAAGGGCTATCCCGCGAACTGAGAGTAACTAAGAGACAGTTGGAAAAGAATGAATTGCATAACTCCTATTTTGAAAGAATCCTAAAAACTAAGGTGGATGATATCTTTGTTGATTGGAATTTTGAGCTTGATAAAAGTATTATTTTATTTACTCTAAGACAACCTTTTTATCACATCTCGAATGGCCAACTCCATTCAAAAGGCTAATGTCACTTGACGACATTAGCTTTTTTTACAAGATAAGTATAAAATTTGTCTAGCTCCAGCGAAAAAGCTTCAGCGAGTAATCTTCGAATTTTTTGCCCCGAGTAAGGAAAGCTACTTCGCAGAAACAAGTGATTTTCTTGTTTCGAAGGGCGCTTGCGCTTTGCTTAACTTACCATCTCCCCCCATTCACATGGAGGGTTTGCTGTTACAAAGTTGGAATCCTCTGAAGCAAGACTTTACTTTCTGTTTCGTAGTCGAGTTGATCGACCATCTGCTCTGCAAATTTTCTATAGGCATTACTCATCCCCGCTATTGGAATATTGTCTGTCATACTGTTTGGAACTAGTCTCATTTTATTGTACGCTGCTTCAGCAACCTTATCATATGGTCATTGCAAAGGACCATGTTCTAGCTTTTTAAAGAAAAATTGATCATTCGATGATTTTTGTGTTAATTGCAGGTACTTATGCTCCATTTTGCTTAATTACCTTAAATAGCACCATTGGCTGGATTCTATTTAGTGTGATCAATGTGGTCGCAATCTTGGGGGTTATTTTTAAACTGGTGTGGTTTCATAGCCCACGATGGATTTCAACTGGTCTTTACATTGCCATGGGATGGATGGTTATAGTAGTTATCTCTCCCTTATCTAGTCTTCTAGACTCGAACGTCCTTCTCCTTCTTATCATAGGGGGAGTTCTATAAACAATAGGTGGAATTATTTACGGGGCAAAACCAAAATTTCTGGAAACTAAACATCTAGGCTTTCATGAAATCTTTCATATCTTCATTCTTTTAGGAAGCCTTGCTCATTTTTCCAGTGTATATTTTTATGTCTTGTGATTTGCAAAAAGTGTAGAAGGGGTTCCTTCTACACTTTTTTAATGGAATTAATTGGAATAGAAAAATAAACTTTATAAAAGGGAATTATGTATATAATAGCAATTCTTAAAATACTAATGATTAATAGAATATTCCCTATCCAGAGTAGAAGAAGTGTTAAACACCTACAATAATCTATCATTTTCTAAGTCCGTTAAAAAAGGGAGGGATACTTATCCAATCTTCCAACGACGATATCCAAAAAAGAAAAATAAAATGGAAGGCGCTTATTGTCGCCTGTTTATTGATGACTATTATTCTTTTACTCCCTCCCCAACCAGGACTCCCCATCTCAGGACAAATGGCACTCGGCATCTTAGCATTTGCTGTTGTTATTTGGACAACTGAGGCTATGTCCTATCCATTAGGGGGGATTTTCATCCTCTTTTTCATTACCATTTTGCTTAGTTTTGGACCAAGCCTAAATAATCCCGAGTCCTTCATGGGTACAAAAGAAGCGCTTAAACTGGCTCTTTCAGGATTCAGTAATCCAGCGGTTACCATGGTAGTAGGAGCCCTCTTTTTGGTTTCAGCTATGAAGACTACGAAATTAGATCGACGTATTGCTCTTTGGATTCTATCAAAAGTCGGATCCAATATACACAGTATTTTACTAGGAATCATCTTCGTAGGGGTTGTATTAAGCTTTTTAATTCCCAGCCCTACAGCTAGAGTTGGAGCAATGATACCCATCATATTAGGAATGGCATCAGCTTTCAATTTACCTAAAAATACGAAAGTTATAGCCATATTATTAATTACCTCTGCTCAAATATCTTCCATATGGGGGGTTGGGATTAAAACAGGAGCACCCCAAAATATAATAGGTTTAACCTTAATTGAAGAATCCTTTTCTTACAGCATTACTTGGGGCCAATGGTTCATAGCAGCAGCCCCGTGGTCTATTTTTATGACTATTGTCCTTTATTTTATGGCACTATTCTCATTGAAGAACGAATTGGTTAGAATACCCAAAGGAAAAAAAGTTATTGAAAACGAGTTAAAAGAATTAGGACCACTAAATGGTAGTCAAGTAAGACTGCTCATAATAATGATTGGCCTTTTATTTTTATGGTCAACAGAAAAAACATTCCATACTTTAGACAGTACAACGATCATTATTATTGGATTATCCCTTTTGTTTTTTCCTTTATTTGGAGTGTTATCTTGGGATCATATTAAAAAGGATATTTCCTGGGGGCCGATCCTATTATTTGCTTCTGGAATATCGTTGGGTACGGTTTTACTAAAAACCTTTGCAGCCGCGTGGTTAGCGGATTCCTTGTTTACTAGTTTACATTTAGATACAATGTCTGAAGAAATCGTAATTGCCATTTTAATTGTCTTTATGATAGTTCTACATCTTGGTTTCGCGAGTGCTACTAGTTTAGTAGCAACTCTTATTCCCGTAGTTATTGCGTTAGTAGAGGAAATGACACTGCCAAACGGAATGGGCGTCGTATTGATTACCCAATTCGCCATGAGTTTTGGATTCATTCTGCCCATTAATGCTCCCCAGAATCTTCTCTCTTACGGTACGGGGGCATTTCGTCAGTTAGATTTTATAAAAAACGGACTTGCTTTGACGTTTTTTGGTTATCTATTTCTTATGTTTCTTTCCATGACTTACTGGAATTGGATAGGACTATTATGAGCTCAAAGGACGAGGCCTTCATACATTAAGTAGTTCAGTTTTGGAGTAATTTGTACCCTTAATTGAACTGCTTTTTTATTTGTAATTGCAATCAAAATTGTAGGGTTAAATTGCATCACTAATCATGTAATTTGGAGGACTTATGGTATTAATATGGTAAAATGAGTTAAAAAGAGTTATTCAACTAACAACGCGATTGTTCAAGAAGAGTTAAATATAATTGGAGGGTAAAATGAAATATTTCTTGAAATAACTGAGAGCTGTCCAGAAGTTGATGGGAAAGTAATTAGGATGAAGGGTTTTTTATAAAAATTCTTATTGCACTATCGGGGGGGGGCGTTAGTTGAATAAAAAACATGTCTTAAAGGGGTAGTAGTAATGACAGGTGATGAAATGTTAGATTTTGTAAAAAATAACTTTCCCAATTTAAAAATAGATAAAGTAAAAGTGAATACCCAAGGTTGGGACAATAGCATTTTAATTTTAAATAACGAAATAGTTTTTAGGTTTCCTAAGTCTGATGAACTTTGTAAAAAAATAATAGACGGAGGAAAGATACTAGAGATTTTGAAGTCGGAAGAACCGATATTACAAGTACCGCATTATGAATACTTACATAAGGATAGTGCACTATTAGGTGTATATTACTCTTTTTTGGAAGGAACCCCATTAATAGAAATTCCTAAACAAAATCTAAAAGAAAATCCATTGAATGCAAAGGGGATTGGTGATTTTCTAACCAAATTACATAAAATTGATATATCAAAATTAAGTGATACAAATTTAACAACTATCCACACACTTAAATATTGGGAGAGTTTATATTTAAATGTAAAAAGGGAAGTATTCCCGTTTTTAAAACAACAGCAACGTAAAGAAATAGATGAAGTATTTAATAATTTTATTAGCAGTTTCCCAAAGCTAACGTACAAAAAGACGGTAATACATGGCGATTTGACAACCTCAAATATTATCTACAATGAAGATAAGGGCAGTGTTTATGGGATTATTGACTTCACTGATGCCCAAATAGGAGATCCAGCATTCGACTTTGCAGGGTTATATTGGGATTTTGGTCTTGATTTTACAAAGGACGTATTTCATTGGTATAAAGGTAATGAAAGCTCGGAATCATTATTAAAAAGGGTAAGAACCTTCTATGGATTACAACCAGTTTTCCACGAGCTACTATATGCAATTAAGAATAATCTACCAATCAATTGGAATGGAGTCCTTAAAAAATTTTCTGCCTTATATCAACTTTCTAAATAAATAATTATTCGCGCATGCTGTTCGCAGCATGCAGCTTGCTAGAAGCGCACATGTAGGTTATTTTCTACAGATATGAAATGATTATGATTGCGTTATTTGGGATAATCGCGCAATGAAAATTCTTGAAAATGAGTGGGTCACGCAATCCCTCACGATAACATAGGGAGTATCTTTGTTTTAAGGTTTCTATTCAAAAAAAAGCTGAAGAAAGAATCCGAACAAGCAAAATAAGTAAAGAGCTCGCCTATTTTGGCGAGCTCTTTATTGTTCAATCTTATGTCTTTTTTTAATTCTTTCAATTTCCTTTTTTAGCCTTATGTTTTCTTCCTTTATTCTTCTCGTCTCGATATCTTTTGTTCCTATGGAAGGCTGTATCAGTGAGACATGATACCATTCCCGTTGGTCTTTATATTTTCTATTAGCCGTTTTACGAAAAGTAGCCGTAGGGAATTTCCCTTTTGCAAAGGTGAGCTCCTCAGGCGATAAACGCAGCTCCCTTTCGTATACACCCTCACTAAATGACTTGGTTAGAAATTGATCAAATACCAAAAAATCTCGTTTGGCCATTCCATCCCTACCTTTCCATAGAAATTTAATTACATTAGAATCATATTCCAAATTTAGCTGTATATGATTATAAATTTATTTTTTTCTTTCCAGAACGCTCGATAACCCGGTCGACTAAGACTTCCATTGCATCTATACAATAAGGAGTTATTTCTTCACCAATTGGGATGCAGGACAATTCTGTACATGCCAGAATCACACACTGACACTGCTCTTTTTCAATCAATTGCTTTACAATTCCTTCTAGTCTTGTTGGATCTGTATTTTGATTACCTTTGACATCATCATAAATGATACTCATGACATCTTTTTGCATCTGTTCATCAGGAATATATAAGTTTAATCCTTTTTTATTACATTCTTTCTCATAAACTCCACTACTGATCGTCCCATTCGTTGCAAGAAGACCAACTTTTATTCCTTCTCCATGCAGTTCATATATTTGACTCACTGTTTGTTCCACCATATTAATAATTGGAACGGTTGTCATTTCCTGCATTCGATCATAAAAATAATGCGAAGTATTACATGGAATCGCAATTTGACCGACATTCGCCATCTCCAACAATTGGATATCTTTCTCAACCTCTCTTAGAAATTCATCCTCTGTATGTTCAAGAATAGATTGGGTACGGTCAGGGATGGAAGCATGATTCAAAATAATCATATCTATATGTTCTTGATCTTTGTGTGCCTCAGTCTTTTCAATGACTCGATCAAAAAAAACAGCGGTTGCCTTAGGTCCCATCCCGCCTATCACACCTAATACTTTTTCCTTCATAATTCCACCAGCTTTTAATTATTAGCTTAATTTCACCTTTGCTGTTCCATTTATCTTTTTTAAAGCATCGTATACAATTTCTGATTCATTAAAAGGAATTTCTTCTTTACCAATGATTTGAGAAGTCTCATGACCTTTCCCAGCAATTAAGATGGTATCATCTTTTTCACTCACTTGAATAGCGTAGCGAATGGCTTCTTCTCTATCTACAACAACCCGGAAGGCACCATCAGCTTCTTTTACCGCTTTAGCTACATCTTCCACTATAAACTGGGGATCCTGTTCTTTAGGGTTGTCCGATGTGATAACGGAAAAGTCCGCATACTCTGCAGCTACCCTCCCCATTGCTTTCCTTTTATCACTTCCTAATTCTCCAGGGGCAGCATAAACTCCGAACACAAGAATAATTCTTCCTTTGGTAGAGGGACGCAAAGTTGATAGAACCTTCTCTAAACTATCCTCTGTATGAGCAAAATCAATCACAATTCTATAATCTCTTTCTTGATAAACTACTTCTAATCTTCCCCTTATATGTTCAACAGCTCTAATTCCTTCTTGAATATGTTTAAGACTGATCCCGTTGCAATAAGCACAAGCTATAGCTGCTAAGCTATTATATACATAGATGTCTCCAGGAAGATTCACTTGAATATCAATAGTCCCCTCAGGAGTATGAACCTTATATAAGGTGTGGTCAGGGTAATATTGAATATCGGACGGATAAATGTCGGCCTCTTCTTTTATTCCATAAGTCACTACTTTTGGAGTATACGTTTTTGCTCTTTTAATTAGCTTTTTTCCATGAGGATCATCTGCATTGATAATATTAAAATCACTAGTAAGTTGAAATAACTCTGCTTTAGCTTCAAAGTACTCGTCCATATTATGATGAAGCTCTAAGTGATCTGGAGTCAAATTGGTGAAAATACCAGTATTAAACGCAGATTGCGCCACACGTTTGAGGCTTAACGCATGAGATGAAACCTCCATTATGCAATCTTTGATATCCCTGTGAACCATCTCCTGAAACGTTTGTTGTAAATTTAGAGATTCGGGAGTTGTGTTATTATTTTTTTTCACTTTATCCCCTATCACAGTACCAATCGTTCCTATAAGACCTATAGACCTCTTAGCTTGCTCAAAAATCGACTTAATAAAATATGTCGTAGAAGTTTTTCCATTAGTACCAGTAATCCCAATTAAATTTAGTTCTTCGGTTGGGTGGTCATAAAAATTAGCAGATAGTAAAGCAAGAGCTTCCCTAGTGTTGTCCACCTGGAGTATAGTTACGTCTCTTTTTGTGGAAACCTCTTTTTCTACAACAACAGTCGTTGCCCCGTTCTCCATGGCTTTTTGTATAAAGCTATGCCCGTCCACCGTAAAGCCGGAAATAGCAACAAACATACTGTTCTGCTTGGATTCACGGGAATCACAAGCTATGGATGAAACTTCTCTCTCGACATCCCCTTGCAATATTTTATAAGAAAGGCCCTTTACTACTGAGGTTAACAACATAATATCACTCCATCAAAATGGTCTCTAAATGCTAGCATATCCTCTTCATTGTTTCGAAATACCTTTTAATTGATAGGAAGCAACCCTTTTATATCCTTACATTATACAGGATTTGAACATTGGTTTTAAAGTGAAACTTCTAGTTCTCTTTTTTTACCCATTAATCTGAATAATCCTGTGGGATTCTAAGGGGACTCTTTCTAGTCAACTTTTTACAGTCATATGTAATTCCTTTGCTAGCCCTAGCTTTGTCGGAAAACGAACTCCAACTACTACATTTATAAAGTCTTGATCTCCCCCTTGAGCGATCATAAACTACTTAATTTCTTTTGCGGAAGGTTCTGTATACCGATTTTTAACTTCAATTCCTCTGACATCATCCTTGCAACCTCATAAAAGTCCAGGGCTTCCTCACCTGTGATGACATGTTTTTTTGATAAGCGTGCTTTTTTGTATCCATTAAAGATAGTATAGAAACTTCTGCCCTTCGAAACAAGAAAATCACTTGTTTCTGCGCAGTAAACTCTTTAGAAGCATTTCTTGTGGCCATCGACGTAGGCCATACATTTGTGACATTTCACTTACTTTAATATTTTTTAAAATTCCTTTGTAACGTTCTTTGATTTGATCAACTGGCTCATCCCTGTGTAGTTCTTTCAACATTTGTTTAATGAATTCCTTTTGACCTTCTGTTTCTTTATCTTGGATGGAAACTTCTCTATTATTTATAATTTCGCTCATCAAATATTCCTCCTAACAGTTACGTTAGAAAAATATTATCGTTCATCCCATGCATAAGTAGTGACATAACTCACCTACTTTTTATTTTTAAAAACAATGTTAGAATACCTTACATCTTAACTGACATCTAAGAAAAATACCCTTATTATATCTATATAAATCGATGCGGGAGGGTTACCTCATGGAACGAAAGAAAGAAATGGAGATAGCCAAAGAAATCGTTCAACTTGATTTAAAAAGGGATTTGCTGTTAGAAGAATTAATGCTTCTTATAGGTGGGAACGCCTTTGAGTTACTTCGAAGAATTCAAAACCAATCCTAAGGGGGTGATCACATGAGGAATCATTTAAGAGAGGCTGTTGAAAAGGTTAAAATACACTACGTAGAAAAGCTAATGGATTCGGGTTTTTTTGATGATTCAAACCAAGACCCGTTTAGCTTGACACTTTCTGAACTAGAATATTTGTACAACAAATATTGCTGAATTTAACTCCATTTTCTCGAAACCCATAAAGTGAAACTTCGATCAGTGACCTTTCCCCCGCTGATTGTTAGCGCCCAAGGGTATGACCTAAAGGAACTTGAACCAATTGGAAATTTACGGGCAGCTTATCCCCCACCTACTCTTTTCGTCACTTAAGGGATTGAGGTGGGGGTATTACTGCTCCTTCAAGCGGGATAAAAGTATGGTCTTTTTTATTTATTGTAAGATTTTCTTACAAACAAATTGAATATCATCAAAAAACAGGCAATAATGAAAGAAACGTGAGGGAGGGGAATCATTGTCTTCAGCTTATAAATACAAAAAAGTGATATCCATTGGAACTGTACATGAGTTGACTGGATTATCTGAACGTAAGATTCGTTACTATGAAGAGAGAGGGCTAATATTTCCCGACAGAACAGACAAAGGTACCAGAAAATATTCATTTGATGATGTAGAGACCTTATTAAAAATAGCAGAAAAAAGAGAGGAAGGTGTACAAACAACTGAAATTAAAAAAGATATGATGAGCGACCAAAGAAAACACAAGGATGCTCGAAAGGAAATGCTAAGAGGGCAAATCAATGCCCATTTCCACTTGAGAAATTAGTAGATACAAGGGATGGACAAAACTGATACAAAGTACTTCTTACTATTTCTATGAGTTTTGTTCATTTTGTTTTGTTTGGTCCCTTTGCGTGCTTTTTAATACATTTAGATGCTACTAAATATCATTGATTTTATACGTTAAGTGATGAATTCAGAATGCTAAGTGCTAAAGAGCCGGGTTTAAGTGACGGGGTTTTTTATCGTAGTGATGATTTTATGAATTCCGTGCTACTCTCTTCCCTTAAATGCTACCGACATAATTTGAGAGCTATTCTCTACAATGCAATGTGACGATTTAAAAATTTTATGTAATGATTTTTTTCTAATTCTGAAGGTTGGTGCTACTTCATTTGGTTACATGCCGCAATATTCATTTAGTGCCACCAAAACACAGCCCATCCAAGCACTTGACCAGGATCCTTATTGTTAAAGAAAAAAGCCGATCCCTCAAAAATATGGATCAGCTTTTATTTAAATTTGTGATAAAGTGAAACTTCAATCAGTGACCGTCCCACTGTTTGTTAGCACCCAAGGGTATGACCTAAAGGAACTTGAACCAATCGGAAATTTACGGGCAGCCAACCATGACGCAAGCTTCCCTATCAAGAATGAAAAATTTAATGTTTTATTTCCATGGGAGTATCCCCCTATACTCTTTTCGTTTCACTTAAGACCTGAGGTGGGGGTATTATTGCCCGTTCATGTTTGCTAAATTAATATCTAACCCAACAGGGCAATGATCACTACCATAAATATCACAGTATATATGTGAATCTTCAATGTTTGAAGCCATTCGGTTGGATACAACAAAATAATCAATACGCCAACCAATATTTCTTTCTCTTACCTTATTCATATAGGACCACCAGGAATATACATCCGTTCTTTCAGGATACAGATAGCGAAAAGAATCAACAAAGCCACTACCTAAAAACTCGGTCATCTTACCTCTTTCCTCGATAGTAAATCCTGAATTTTGCACATTGGACTTTGCATTTTTTAGATCAATTTCCTGGTGGGCCACATTCAAATCACCGCATAAAATGACCGGCTTCTGCTTGTCCAATTGTTTAATATACTTTAGAATTGCATTCTCCCATTCTAATCGGTAATCCAACCTAGAGAGATCCCGTTTGGAATTGGGCGTATAAACTGTTACAACAAAATAGGAGTCAAATTCTAAAGTAATCACTCTACCTTCTTTATCCTCTAAAATTTCTCCAAGGCCAAAGGAAACATGCAATGGTTCTTTTTTTGTAAAAACAGCTGTTCCTGAATAACCTTTTCTTTCTGCGTAGTTCCAATACTGATAATAACCATCTAGTTCTAGTTTGACTTGACCTTCTTGACACTTTGATTCTTGAATACAAAAAACATCAGCATCTATATAATGAAAGAAATCTAAAAAACCTTTGGTAAGACATGCCCGAATTCCATTGACATTCCATGATACAAGCTTCAAAACATCTACCCCTTCTTAACCTTCTTGGGTCTTATTATACCGTTCTATTTGGTTCGGTGCACTCAAATAGGATCCTTCATTATATTTAAAGGGGGGTTAAGAAAGCTGATAAAGGGAGTGATATCTTGTATTTTCTTTCATTAAGTCTTCGTGTTTTCCTTCTAATACCAATTTCCCTTGATCTAAAAATGTCACTCGGTCCGCTTTTTCTATAAAAGCTAAGTGATGGCTAATCCAAAGGACTGATTTATCCTTTAAAGCTTCAAAGATAGTATCTAATAAATCCTTTTCTGTTTGTGGGTCTAATCCAATGGTAGGTTCATCTAAAATAACCAAGGGGGCTTTCTGCAATAATATCCTAGCTAAAGCTATCCGATGACGCTCTCCTCCAGAAAAGCGAGTGCCTGCTTCATCCATGATGGTATCATATCCTTCTGGAAGAGATAGGATAAACTCATGAAGTTTTACCTGTTTAGCTGCCCAATATACATCTTGATCTGAAGCTTTGGAACATCCTAAACGTATATTGTTTTTCACTGTGGTATTAAAGAGATAAGGGTCCTGATTCAACACTGAAACCACTTTTGAGGTATTTTCTACCATATGATATGCAGGAAACCCATTAATAGTTACAGAGCCTGTCAGTGGTAAAAGATCTCCTATAATAAGTTTGATTAGGGTTGATTTCCCTCCTCCGCTTGGACCTAACAGTGCTACTTTTTCTCCCTCTTTCATAGAAAAGGTAAGATTATCTATGATCAACCTATCTTTCTCATAACCAAAAGAAGCTCTCAGAATCTCTAGTTCACATCTATTATTAATAAAAGAGAGTGAATGGTTCTTATCCGGCAAATCAATAGGTGGAAGCTCACTAAGACGTTGGAAAGAAGATTGATAAGATGGGATCTCACTTACTGAATCGGAAATGGGTATGAATATTTCCATTAAAGGGAAAAGAACCAAAACAAAAGCTGCGATTAAGGTTGGTTGCATCTCTCCCATGGAGCTTTGCTGGGCTGTCCAAAAAAGAATCACTACCACAATGGTTGCAATAAGTAGTTGTGCAGTCATATTACGTCTTTGTATATAACCTTGATTCCTTTCTTCTAATATAGCTAACTCCGCTTCTGCTTTCTCGTAGCTTTCAATAAAATCATGGGATCGACCACTAAATTGCCAATCACTTACACCCATTACTGCATCAGTTAGTCTTGAGTACAAGCTATATCTTCCACTTTTCATTTTTCCTATCGTATACTTAGAAAAAGAAAGAGATAACCATGGGAAAAGAAAGACAAGGATCCCTAGTAATAGGCCCATTATGAATGCAAATGTAATTGAAAAGTAACTAAGGAACGCCACAACAGATCCATATAAAGCATATCCCACAACAGCCGGAAATACAGTCTTCAAATAAATATCCTGAAGTCGCTCAACGTCTTCAGAAAGAAGACCCAGCATATTTCCAATTTTTAAAGAGAAGGATTGTTTTCCTATAAAGGGTTCTATGGATTGATAGACCCTTTTTCTCATTTGAGAAAGAATGGTCAAAACAATATGATGACCCATTAATCTCTCTAAATAACGAAAAACAGCCTTACTAATACCAAACGTCCGAACTGCAACTATAGGAACATATATAAGTAAAATATTCTCTGGTCTGGTTGCGGCTTTGGAGATTAAAAATCCTGAGGTGAACATTAAAAGAGCAGATGCCAAAGCTGCCCCGATTCCAAAAACTATTACAATGAATACCCAGCCCTTATTTTTCTTAAGATATGGAAGTACCCACTCTTTCATGCTGTAGCCTCCCTTTCAACACCGAAACCATTTCATAATAGTCTCCTTGTTGATGAATTAATTCCTCATGTGTTCCTTGCTCTACTAAAACGCCTCTTCTAAGAAATAAAACCTGATCCATATCCTCCATCCAATGAAGTCTGTGTGTAGCTAAAAATACAAGTTTATCCTCAAACAATTTCAAAAGGCGTAGTTTAATATCCATTTCGGTTTCTACATCTAAATGAGCGGTTGGCTCATCCAAAATGAGGATGGGCCGATCGACCAAAAAGGCTCGTGCTATTGCTACACGTTGAATTTGTCCTCCACTTAGGGACCGGCCTCCGTCTCCTAGCACCTCATCTGCATACTCTTCATACAAGTTAGCAATGCCCGCCTTCTGAGCCGCTTGCCAAATTTCATGGTCTGAAGCATTAGGGTAATAGAATGCTATATTCCTTTTAAACGTGTCTTGAAAAATGTAAGGATGCTGTGGTATATATACCACCTGGCTTTGCCAATCTTTCCTCTGAAGATGAGTGAAGGTCTGCCCATTAATGGATAGACCCCCTTTCTGCACTTGGAGGAATCCACTTATCAATTCAGAGATAGTAGATTTCCCGGCTCCACTTGAACCGACAATTCCTATTTTCTGAAATCCCTTAACCGCAAAGCTTACATTTTTTAAAGATGCTGGTCCTTGTTGATCATGTTGAATACTTGCATTTTCAAATGAAAAGATAGAATCTTTTGTCCATTTTCGAATGCTTCCTTGTTCTTTTTCATAAGGCGCCATTTCTAATATACTATGAAGTTTTTTGGCTGACTTTTGCCCGTTTAATGTAGCGTGAAAATCTGCACCTATTTCCCGTATAGGTAAAAAATACTCAGGAGCCAATATAAGGATAGTCAAAGCTGGACCTAATGTTAATTCCCCTTCTATCAAACGCAATCCAAGAAATACAGCAATAGTAGCCACTGAAAGCATTGTGAAAAAATCCAACGCAAAAGAAGATAGAAAGGCAACCTTAAGTGTACTCATTGTTGACTTTCGATAACGGTCACTCACTGATTGAATTCTATTACTATGAGACTTGCTAATCCCTAAATATTTTAAGGTTTGTAAACCCCGCAATGAATCTACAAAATGGTTAGCTAGGATTCTATGGGATTGAAATTGCATATCCGCTTTTTTTTGAGCAGCCATCCCAAGTAAGATCATAAAAGTAATTAAAATGGGAGTAGCCACTGCCAAAACGATTCCCGAAAGACGATCCAAAAACCAGACAAAGGAAATGATCATAATGGGAATGACCAGGACCTGAATGAATTTTTGTGAGAAAAGAGAAAGATAGTTCTTCACTTGAGAAATTCCCTCTATTAGTAAAGTTACCGTATTTCCAGTCCCTAACTTTCTAATTACTCTCGGTCCAATTAGAAAAAGATGATCGATCACCTTTTTTCTTAAATCCTTTCCTGTTTTTTCCGAAAATCGAAACACTATCTTTTCTTTAACTTGCTGAAGAATAGCTCTTATAAGGAAAGCCATGACAAAATAGAAGATGCTTAAATTAGCATCTTCTATTTCTTTCTGGTTAAAAAAATGAGCGACTACTTTTGCCAGCCAAACTCCTTGCATAATAATAGCGATCCCTTGGATAACAGTTATGCTAACAAGAAAAATAAAAAGTTTGCGAATTCCCGAGTACGTTAGCCATGTTTTATCCATTAATAAATCATACCCTTTCCATTGACCCTTTTACGGAATACATAGTAACTCCAAATCTGATAAGCTAGGACAAAAGGCAAGAAAATTAAAACCACTATTGTCATTACTTTAAGGGAATATGGACCTGAGGATGCTGCATATAAAGTCAGGTCATAAGTACTTCCAAGCGAACTAATCATGACACGTGGGAAAAGTCCCACAAAAATAGTGGCCACTGTTAGTGCAATTCCTAATCCACTTGCAGTAAAAGCCCATCCATCCTTTTTCTGTTTTAGGAAAAAGATCGCTCCTACATAACTAAGTACAATAAGAGCAATCATCGGTATGGTTGCTTCCTCACGATACGTAAAAAGATCTGTTTCAAAATAAGCGAGTCCTACAAAAGTAACCAAAGATACGAAAACCGCATAGATCAGCTTTTCCGCTAATTTGTGTGCTCTTTCTTGTAAATCTCCTACCGTCCTTAGTGTAATAAATACCAAACCATGCATCAGACATAATAGGGTTACCGTCACTCCTCCAACCACAGTAAATACATTCACATAATCAAAGAAGCCGGCACGTAATGTCATGGTTTCATCTATTGGCATTCCCCGAATGATACTTGAAAACAGAATTCCAAATAAAAATGGAGGTAAAATACTTCCTACAAAAATAGCTAAATCCCAATTTTTTCTCCATTTTTCACTATCTACTTTCCCTCTAAACTCAAAGGCAACCCCACGTCCAATCAAGGCAATAAGTACGAATACGAACGGTATATAATAACCACTAAACATGGTGGCATACCAATGAGGAAATCCAGCAAAAATGGCTCCTCCTCCCGTTAAAAGCCAAACTTCATTAGCGTCCCAAAAAGGACCAATTGTATTTATTAACATACGTCGTTCTAACTCGTTTTTCCCAACAAACCGCCCCGCCATTCCTACGCCAAAATCAAATCCTTCTAAAAAGAAGAATCCAATAAATAAGACAGCCACAATGACAAACCAAAGCTCATTCAATTCCATTATGGAAGAACCCCCTTATCAAATGGATCATTTGATAGAGAAACATCCTGTGAATAATGATGTTCCGTTCCTTTTTTAATTTCTCGAACGAATAAGTAAACAAGTACTATAGCAAGACCAAGGTATACAACACTATAGCCAACCAATGAAAATAATAGCGACTGTGAAGATACATTAGGTGAAACAGACTCCGCAGTAGTAAATAGTCCAAATACCGTCCATGGCTGTCGTCCAAATTCTGTCATTACCCAGCCCGCAGTATTCGCGATAAACGGGAAGGCAATCATGGCAACCATCCCTTTTAAGTAGAAAGCTTTATTAAGTATAGTTTTTCGAAGAGCAAACAAAAGTCCAAGAGCGGAAGTTAAAATCATTAACCCTCCTGCACCAACCATAATTCGGAAGCTCCAAAAGGTTGTATTAACTGGCGGGATATAATTTCCTTCTCCATATTTTTGTTCATATTCTTCCTGGAGAGTCAGCATTCCTGGAACAGAACCCGAGAATTCATTGTAGGCTAAGAAGCTTAAAGCATAAGGAATGGATAGTTCAAATGAGTTTTTTTGGTTTTCTTCATCAATTGCTGCAAAGATCACCCATGGTGCTGGATCTGCACTATCCTTCCACAAAGCCTCGCTGGCAGCCATTTTCATAGGCTGTGCTTCCATTAAATGCTGAGCTTGTGCGTGTCCACTGAAAACAATTCCCATACTACCAATAAAAGCAATACTCATAGCCATTTTAAACGACCTTGTAAATAAATCGATTTCTTGTTTCTTAATAAGCTTATAAGCACTGACTCCTCCAATAAAAAAAGCACCAGTCACTAATCCAGCAAAGATCACATGTGGAAATTCTACGAGAAGCTGAGGATTTTGTAGTAATGCGAAGAAGTCGTTCATCTCTGCTCTTCCATTATTGATTACAAAACCAACGGGTTCCTGCATAAACGAATTTGCCGCTAAGATCCATAGCGCAGAAAACGTGGTACCTAATGTCACTAGCCAAATACAAAATAAATGGATTTTCTTAGGCAAACGATCCCATCCAAAAATCCAGATTCCGATAAAAGTCGATTCTAAGAAGAAGGCTAATAACGCCTCTATTGCGAGTGGAGCTCCAAAAACATCTCCTACAAATCGAGAATATTCGGACCAGTTCATTCCAAACTGAAATTCTTGAATGATACCGGTTACTACTCCTACTGCAAAGTTAATCAGGAATAAGTGCCCCCAAAATTTAGCCATCTTTTTATAGACTACCTGATTCTTCACAACATAGAGTGTCTCCATCAACGCTACCATAAACACTAAGCCAATCGACATGGGCACAAATAAAAAGTGAAAAATTGTCGTTACCCCAAATTGCAGCCTGGCCAACAGTAATTCAGTCATTCACTGTCCCCCCAAACCCAAATTTTAGATTTTGACTTCTTTGTTACAGCAATCAAAGCATACCCACTTCAGTACAAGTGTATTATAGCCTAGATTATGGGTTATGGAGTGCAATTTTATGATAGAACCATGACAATCATGTGAAGATTTTGACAATACTAATAGTTATCATTTTAGAGATGGTGCTTAATGATACTGTTTTTAAATAAAGAAGTAAGCATCCTCCTTTATTTAATTGAAGACATTTATGAAATCACCTTTAAGCCCATGGTTGCTCCTATGATGAGGACCATAAAAAAAAGCCGCTTCCAATCAGCTGGTTCTTTTATCATATCCTTTTATATAACGATTCACTTGAGAGCTTGCTGGCCAGTCCCCTTCCACACAAATTGCCTTGAATCCTTTTTCTTCTATAAGCCGCTACGATAATTCTGCTCTTATCTTATAAAACTCAGATGTCCCATGACTTGACTCACCTAATAGGACTACTCTAGCATCTCCAACTTCATCTATAATAGGCTCTAAATCCTGTACTGCCTCGAATGATTTTGAATGCTTTTTGATTCCTTCTAAAATCTTATTCAAAATAAGTCCTCCTCCGAAGCATAGTAAACAAGATTACTTTGCCCAAGCGGAGGAGGACTTATGAGGTTGAGCAAATTTCAACCCTTACTTTTTTTCGGATTTAGACATAAGATTATAAACATAAGTGGATGTCTGTTTATAGCTATCCTCCACCTTCTCAGCCAAATCATGCGTACGTTCAAATAGAATGGACCTGAAGTGTTGGAGCTGACGAGAGATTTTCTCCATGAGAGCTTCTTGATTTTCCAAGCGTTCCTCTAGTTGACTCTGATGCTGCTCCTGTTTACTGACTTTATCGGAAATTTCCTGGTTTAGCTTATAAACTTCTCCAACCTGTTCATTCATCTTTTCTTGGCTTTGGTCCATTTGTTGTAGTTGTTGCATCATTTCATACGTAGTATCGTGAATCTGCTTTAATTCCTCAAATATCTTTTGTTTTTCTTTTTCTTCCGCCTCGGTTAATTTACCAAGCTTCTCTCCTACCTCATTCCATCGCTCTGAATTCATTTTTTCCTGTTTTTGCTGTACTGTAGATAATTGTTGATACGACTTTTCCAAGGATTCGTTCATTTCTTTCTGACTTTTGATCCATTCTGCAAGGTAATCGTATTTAAAGGTGGACTGATTATTGTCCTTTAGTTTATCTTCGTTGGAAAAAAGCTTTGGTTGGCTTCTCCAATTCATAAAAAGACCCATGAGATCACTTCCTCATTCCTTTTTACCTTTATCCTATGCAAAAAAAATGTAGGCGGGAATCAAAGAAGTGAGATGACTTTTCCTATACTAGATACTTGTAGCATGTAACAGCTTCTACCTGTATGAAACCTTCCTGTTCATAGAGAGCTTTAGCTCTTTCATTCTCTCCATTCACGGATAAGATAGCTTTAGAATACCCTTTATCTTTTGCAAACTGTAGGGCTGCTCGAAGAAAAACACGCCCTAATCCTTTCCCCTGGTATTCGGGTACTATGGCGACTGGACCAATATTCATGATTGGCGCATTTTCATATTCATCATCTGAACCACGAACAACCCCGACAGGAATTTGATGATGATATAAAATTTTCATACCACCCTCAATATGCTCTGTTTCTGTTATCATTTTTGTAACCATTGCAGGGGATATAGGTGTCTCGCTACCTTGCAACTTTGCAAAACTAGCATTTCTCACCTTACACCAAGTCTCTTCATCCTGACCTTCGATAAAATCTTTTAGCTCATATCCATCTGAAAGCTGGAAGGAAGGAATTTGATCTAAGTCTCGAACAAGAAGAAAAGCATATCTCTCCACAACAAAAGATTGAGATTCAATGTATATTGAGAGATTTTTGTTAACTAATGGAACAAAGACATATACCTTTTCAAGCCCCTCTGTATGTTGCAATACAGACTCCATCAGCTTTTGATAGGATTCTACATCCAATAATTCTGAATGAAAAATACGGAATCTTCCCCTTTTACCATGCCTTTGGTATTCGTCTAATATAAGGGAAGCCGCACCCTTCACCTGACTCTTATCATCTAACAACACACAGCTTGGATTATCGTCGTTATCAATGAAACCATCTAAATCCTCATCATATAAGAACGAATCATCAACTTCCATTCGATGCTTTTTACAATAGATAACAAAGGCATTTTTGTGGTTTGTTCCTACCCTTTCAACCTTCATAGCTTCACAGCTCCTTATTCTCGTTGGAGAATATTTTAGCACATCCTATTTTAATGTATATAAAAGGTTGAAGCGTTTCTGTATTTACAGAAACGCTTCATTATTCCTCCTCTTCTTCACTTTCTGAATCATTTTCTATTACTTTGTCATTCTCCGCTTCAACGTCGTCTAAATCCAGCCAAGACAACATTTCACGGACAACAGTATTGATCTTATCATTCACCATTTCTTCTCCGTATTTTTTCTTTGCCCGCTCTATATTGTCCAATACTTCATCACTAAAATGGATGACAGGTTTATCATCCTCCATATTATTAAACAACTCAATAAATTCATCTAATGCTTTATCAAACCGCTTTTTCTCAAGTTCGGTTGCCTTCATTTTTTATCACCCATTCTTAGAGTGTCCAGTTTTTTCTACAGTATGGTCTTCTTCCCATAAAGAATCCATTGCTAAATATTTCACATATAAGCTTTATATAAAAGTTCTATAAAATGGACAAGGCAAATTATAAATAATGCCTTATACCTCCAAGGAAACCAAGCATGATGTATATCTCATCACAGTTGGATTCCTTTATAGTTGATATCATCTGAGGAGGCTTTCTATGAATCGTTGGTTTGTTGTAGTAGGAGCTGTATTAGTCAAATAAATCTAGGGGCTGTTTATGCGTGGAGTATGTTTAATCAACCACTGATAGATCAATTCGGCTGGGAACGAGAGGATGTCGTTTTTACATTCTCCATTACTATTGCCGTCTTTGCATTTACAACCATTTTTGCGGGGAAGCTTCAGGATGTAATAGGTCCTCGTTGGGTTGCAACCATTGGAGGTATTCTGCTGGGAATAGGTTTACTCTTATCTAGCCAAGCGACTTCATTATCTCAACTCTATTTCTATTATGGAGTTATAGGTGGAATAGGGATTGGTATGACTTATGTATGCCCTCTTTCAGCATGTGTAAAATGGTTCCCCGACAAAAGAGGTTTTATCAGCGGCGTGGCTGTGGCGGGATTTGGCCTTGGCGGCTTAATTTATAAGCCAATTATTGAAATGCTTATAGAGAATTTCGGTGTTACCTCTACCTTTTCATATTTAGGAATCACTTATTTAATTTTAGTCGTGGCTGGAGCACAGTTATTAAAAAACCCTCCTACCGAATTTGAACTACCATCTAGTCCTAATTCATCGGTTATCCCGAATGCGATCAATTTTTCAACAAAGAAATGCTCCGTACTCCTCAATTTTATATACTTTGGATCATGTTCTTGATTGGTGGTATGTCTGGTTTGTTAGTGATTAGTTTTGCTGTGGATATAGGAGTGGAGCTGGTCAACCTTGATGCAGGAAAAGCTGCTAATGCCGTTATGGTCATTGCCTTATTTAATGCAGGTGGTCGAATCGGTTTAGGAAAGTTATCCGATCGTTTTGGCAGGAAGAATACTCTCCTTAGCGTATATGCACTTACTGCTGTTATTCTGTTTTTTATGAGTACGGGTTTAATGAATTATCCTCTATTCTTAATAGCTGTTTCCCTCATTGGTTTTGCCTTTGGTGGATACCTTGCTTTATATCCTTCCGCAACTGCAGATTACTATGGAACAAAAAATATAGGAATGAATTATGGATTTATGTACCAAGCTTATGGAATTTCTGCTTTCGCCGGTCCATTTATTATCAAGCTCATCCCATTTACACAAGCCTTTATTATTTTCGCAATTCTATGTTTAGTGGCCGTTATAATGGGAAGGTTTGTTTCTACCCCAAAAAAAGCGATCGTCCACAGAGCATCCCAACAAGGAATTTAACAAAAAGGTGTTAGTCCAAGGTTCTTAATAGCCGTCTAACACCTTTTTTATTTCCTCGCAATTAATGATATGTTCATTTCTATTTTTGCTTTATAATAGAAATATAAAAACGCTTTCAAAGAGGTGGCATGTTATGCTTGATCTTAATCTCACCCAACAGCAGAATATAAAGCTGGCCATGACTCCAGAAATGAAGCAAGCCATATCTATTTTACAATATTCCACAGTGGAACTTGCTGATTATATAAAACGGGAAGCTCTTGATAATCCACTCATTGAAATTGAAGAACCTCCTGTTTTAGGAAATCACTATATTTCATCTTCCCAATCAAATTATGTTGAAAATGTATCTAGGGATACTAAAGATATCTATGATTTCTTAATGGAACAAGCCAATTTTATGAACTTAAAAGAAAAGAAACGAAAAATTGTTCACTATCTAATTATGTTACTGGATGATAGTGGATACTTTCACGATGACATTTATGAAATAGCTGAAGAATTAGATGTTGCTGTTGACGACATAAAAGATGCTCTCCATACCATACAACGAATGGAGCCTATAGGAGTAGGAGCAAGAAATCTAAAAGAATGTCTTCTTATCCAAATCGAGGAACAAGATCCAAATAATCATATTGCCAAAAGAATGGTTAGTGAATATTTAGAAGAGATGTCTATGCAAATGTGGGATGAAATTTCAAGGGAGTTGGGGGTCAGTAAAGATAAAGTAATACAGGAATTTGATTTTATTTCTTCCTTACAACCTAGACCAGGAAACTCCATTAATACGTCAACACCCACAAATTATATAGTGCCTGATCTTTTCTTGGAGGTGGAGGATGAATCCATCATTCTTCGCGTAAATGACTCTGTCTTGCCAAAAATTAGTTTATCATCTACGTATGAGATCTTAAAATCTAACACGAGTGTATCTGACCCTACCCATCGCTATATTGAGGAAAAGTATAGAAGCTTTATGTGGCTAAGCAAGAGTATTAACCATCGTGGAAATACTTTACTTAACATTATGAGGGCTATTACAGACGTCCAAATAGAATTTTTTATGAAAGGCACAGATACGCTTCGTCCATTATCCCTCAAAATGATTGCAGAAAAATGTGGGGTTCATGAGTCAACGGTTAGCAGATCATCCAGAAACAAATATGTTCAAACCCCCTATGGATTATTTGAGATTAAGCACTTTTTCACAAACGCTGTTCAACTCTCCGATGGTGAGATTACGTCTTCTTACGTAGTTAGGAAAAAAATAAAGGATCTTATTGATGAGGAATCGTATGACCGACCTCTTTCTGATCAACAGTTGGCTAATATACTCAAAGGCCAACATATCCAAATTTCGAGAAGGACAGTTACTAAGTATCGAGAGCAGCTCGATATTCCTTCTTCTGTGATACGAAAAAAAATAAAAAGAAATAAGGCATCGCATTGACGCGATGCCTTTTGGATTCTAAGAAATGTCATACATTTTGCATTTATCATACATACTTGTTTTTCCAATTCCAAGTAATTTAGCTGCCTCTTGTTTATTGCCTTTTGTTAGCACAAGTGCCTGTCTAATAGCCTTTATTTCAGCATCCTCAACAGTTTCTTTTAATGGCTTAATAGTTTGAGAGGAAGTGCTAGAAAAGTAATCTCTCCCCTTTGGAGTATATTCTTCAAGATCACTTAAATACAAAGGAAGATGTGCAAGTTCTATTTGCCTTCCGTCTAAAACATTGATTGCTCTTTCCAAAACATTTTCTAACTCTCGTACATTCCCTGGCCATGAATGCTGTAGTAGTCTTTGCTCTACTTCATGTGAAAGCATCGTTCCTTTTTTATAAAACCTTTTTTCAATTTTACGAAGTAATTGACTGGCGATTGGCAGGATATCTTCCTTTCTTTCACGAAGAGGGGGGATTTCAATCTGAATAACATTTAATCGATAGTAAAGATCTCTTCGAAACGTTCCTTCCTCCACCTTCTTCATCAAATTCTGATTTGTTGCTGCTAAAATTCGAAGGTTGATGGGAATTGTTTTGTTCCCTCCAATTGGAATAATTTCTTTTTCTTGGATAGCTCTAAGCATTTTGCTTTGCATTGAAAAAGGCATATCCCCTATTTCATCAAGAAAAATCGAACCATTGTTAGCTACTTTTAAAAGACCTTCCTTTCCACCTTTTTTTGCTCCCGTAAAGGCACCATCTTCGTAACCAAATAGTTCAGATTCAAAAAGATCTTCAGGAATCGAGGCGCAGTTAATAGCTACAAATGGTTGTTTTTTTCTCTTACTATTTTGGTGAATAGCATGGGCAAATAGTTCCTTTCCTGTTCCTGATTCACCTGTGATTAGGATGGAAGAATTACTAGCAGCAACTCTTTCAGCGAATTTCTTAGTGGATAAAAAAACCGGACTTTCTCCTACAAGATCATGAAATCCATACTTACTTGTCAACTCTTTTACAATTTTATCCTTATAAAAGTTTAATTCTTCTATTAGGCTTTGCATTTTATTGTTGTAATCTCGTACATTCTCTGGATCAGGAAAGATAACCGTTCCTAATGCACCTACAATTTCATCATCAATCACGAGGGGATATCGATTGGCTACCATGACACTTCCATTGATTGGTTGAAGATCTTCTATCTCTGCCTGACCTGTTTTTACCACTATATGCATTCTTGTATTTTCAATTACTTCTTGAACATGCTTACCAATAGCTTGTTCCATCGTAGTTCCTAAAAAGTCACAATAGGTAGAGTTAATGTAGACAATAATCCCTTCTGTGTCTACAACAACCAATCTCAATATAGATAGATTAATAATCTCTTCTAGCCATTCTGGTGGAAGCCCTTTCATCTCACGGCTCAGCAATGAATATCCCCCCTTATATACTCCTTTATTTCATTATAACAAAGAAGAACTAGCCTCTGTATGGTACTTTTTTCTGAATTAATAGATGCCCATTGATGCTAGAATAATAGCCGCAATAGTCGCAATGATTGGGATAACGATCGCAACTACTGCAATATCACGATAACTATTTTTGTGTGTCATTCCCGTTATGGTAAGCAAGGTTAATACTGCTCCATTATGTGGAAGGACATCTAGTCCACCAGATGATAATGATGCGATTCGGTGAAAAGCTTCTGGTGCAATGCCAGATGTTTGAGATAGTTCATAGTATTTTTGACCAAGTGCTTCTAGAGCAATACCCATTCCACCTGAAGCAGACCCTGTTGCCCCTGCCAATAGGTTTACTGCGATAGATTCAGAAATTAACGGGTTTCCAGGGACGCCCATTAACATTTTTGTAAGCTTTTCAAATCCAGGAACTGCCTGAACTACTGTACCAAATCCAACTGCTGCACTAGTATTAATAATTGCCGTTACAGAACCAGTAGCACCGGCATTAATGGTCTTCACAAAGCTTTTAAGCATTTTGTAGTTTAGGACTAGAATTAAGAGAATACCTGCAATAAGAGCCATAATAATATGCCAGTCTAAGAGGTTTAGCGTTAATACAACCGTTAACAATGGTAACAAAGATAAGAATACATTGGGAACCTTTTCTTCTGACACAGCCATTGGTTGATCCTTTGGTTCTGTAAACACTTCACCTTTAGCGGTCATTTGCTTTTGACGCCAGATCAAATAGTAATAACCTAATACTCCCATAATAACTGCCGCTACAATACCCATTATAGGCGCTGCCATCGCATCCGTTTTAAAATAAGGCATTGGAATTAGGTTTTGAATTTGCGGTGTACCTGGTAGAGCGGTCATTGTAAACGTAAATGCACCTAAAGCTACAGTTGCTGGTAGCAATTTACGTGTAATGTTTGCTTCGCGGAATAATGTAATTGCTAATGGATATACAGCAAAAACTACAACGAATAAACTAATACCTCCGTAGGTTAAAACAGCACAGGATAATAATACTCCTAAAATGGCCCGTTTTTCTCCCATCAATTTAGCTAATTTTAAAGCTACGGACTTTGCCATCCCTGTGTCTTCCATTAATTTACCGAAGACTGCACTAAGCATAAATACTGGGAACCATGTCTTAGCAAAGCTTACAAAACCACTCATGTACGTGTTTGTGTAAGCATCAAGTAAATCTAACCCACCAGTAAGAGCTACAACCCCTGCCGCAATGGGAGCTATCCAGATAATTGACCAGCCCATGAAAGCAAGAACCATTAGGACGATAAGACCTAAGATAATTCCAAACATAACAACACCCCTTCATCCATTTATAGTATCTCGGCACGAGCATGTTGCGCATGCCGAGATTGAATATTTTCCCATTCAATTGTTGGACCGTTAGCAATCTCACAAACTTTATTTAAATTTATTGAGCAGTATACCCACCATCTAGAACTACTGCTTGACCAGTAATACCTTTAGCTTTATCGCTAGCTAAAAATAGGGCATAATCTGCAATTTCTTGCACATCTAAAAGGCGTTTCTGTGGCACCAATGGGTATAGTACTTCTTCTTTTACCTTCTCTAGTGGCACATTGCGTGTCTTTGCAAGATCCTCAAATTGACCACGTACAAGAGGGGTATCTACATATCCAGGACAAATTGCATTAACTGTAATATTATGTTCTGCCGTCTCAAGAGCTGCTACTTTTGTTAACCCGATTACCCCATGCTTTGCACTGTTATATGCTGATTTTCCAGCAAAACCGATAAGTCCATTAATAGAAGCCATGTTAAGAACACGACCAAATCCTTGTTTCTTCATAATTGGTAAAGCATATTTCATAGCAATGAAAGGTGCAACTTGCATAACCTTAATCATGAACTCAAATTTTTCAGTTGGAAATTCTTCAATAGGAGATACATGTTGTAAACCTGCATTATTGAATAAAACATCTAACCTTCCATATGTTTCTACCGTTTTTTCTATTGCCTGCTTGATATCTTCTTCTTTTGTTACATCTACTTTTAAACCTAAGCAATCATAGCCTTCCCTTTTAAGCTGTTCCGTAACTTCTTCCAGTTTGGCTTGATTAATATCTGTAAAAACAACTTTGTTTCCATTTTTCAAAAATTCCAAACCAACTTGATAGCCAATTCCACTTGCTGCACCAGTAACAAATACCACTCTACTTTCCATTTCTTTTCCTCCTTAGTGAACTTTTATTTTTCTAATTCAACTACACTAGCAGCACCCATTCCGCCACCAATGCAAAGTGTAGCCAATCCATAACGCGAATCGCGTCTTTTCATTTCGTGTAAAAGTGTGACTAAAATACGCGCACCACTAGCACCGATAGGGTGGCCCAAAGCAATAGCGCCGCCATTGACATTTAATTTATCTCTAGGAATCTCCAGATCTCTTTCAACCGCTAATGATTGGGCAGCGAAGGCTTCATTTGCTTCAATTAAATCGATATCAGTCATAGATAGACCTGCTCTTTTAAGTGCTAGTTTTGTTGATGGAACTGGACCAATTCCCATAATGCGAGGATCTACACCTGCTGTTCCATTTCCTCTTATAGTGGCTATTGGCTTAATCCCTAGTTCATCAGCCTTCTCTCTACTCATTAGGACAATGGCCGCTGCACCATCATTAATCCCAGATGCATTACCCGCAGTAACTGTTCCTTCTTTTTTGAAGGCAGGCTTTAATTTTCCTAATTTTTCAGCTGTAACTCCTGCGCGTGGAAATTCATCTTTTGCAAAGATTATTGGTTCTCCTTTTCTTTGCGGAATTTCTACAGGAACAATCTCTTCTTCAAATACATTACCTTCTAGTGCTGCTTCTGCTTTTTGTTGACTCCATGCAGCAAATTCATCTTGTTCTTCCCTGGAAAAACCATAGTCTTCAGATAAGTTCTCTGCTGTAATCCCCATGTGGCAATTATTGATTGCACATTGTAATCCATCCTGAATCATACTATCTATGATCTTTCCGTCACCCATTCGATAACCAGTTCGACCTTTTGGTAGGAGATAAGGTGCTAGACTCATATTTTCCATTCCACCCGCCACAACGACATCCGCTTCTCCTAATTGAATGGACTGTGCACCAAGGTGAACAGCTTTCAAACCAGAACCACATAGCTTGTTTATCGTTGTTGCTGGAACTTCAAATGGCAACCCCGCTCTTATAGCTGACTGTCTTGCCGGTCCTTGACCAAGACCTGCTTGAAGGACATTTCCCATAATTACTTCATTGACTTGATTAGCTGGGACTCCTGCTCGTTGAAGAGCTTCTTTAATTACTATTGCTCCTAATTCGATGGCAGGAACGTTACTTAACGAGCCCATAAAGCTTCCAACAGCTGTTCTAACCGCACTAACAATAACTACTTCATGCATTCTTTTAACATCCTCTCTATTTTAATGATGTTGTTCTACCTTTAAGTTAGGATCAATCGTAAATGGTGCATCTGTTTTCTCTTTGACTGTTTCAATATCAACGCCATCCTGTAAATCTACTAATAGCAAACCATTCTCTGTTACTTCAAAAACGGCTAACTCCGTCACAATTAAATCAACCACTCCAGCTCCGGTTAAAGGTAAGCTACATTCTTTAAGAATCTTAGGTGTTCCCTTTTTAGAGCAATGTTCCATAGCAACTATTACTTTTTTGGCACCCGTTACTAAGTCCATAGCCCCACCCATACCAGGCACCATTTTCCCTGGAATCATCCAGTTAGCTAAATTTCCATGTTGATCAACCTCTAAGCCACCTAATACCGTAACATCCACATGTCCTCCGCGGATTAATTGGAAGGAAAACACACTATCGAAAAATGCACCACCAGGCAAAATTCCTGTTGGTTGCCCTCCTGCGTTAACTAAGTCTGGATCTTCTGGATCAGACTTTGGTCCAAGTCCAATAAAGCCATTTTCTGATTGTAGAATCACTTCTACACCTTTTTGTAAATAATTAGGAACCATGGTCGGTAGCCCAATTCCAAGATTGACAACATCACCATCACGCATTTCCTTAGCCACTCGTTCTGCAATAATTTCCTTTGCTGTCTTTTCCACCATTTCATAAACCTCCCTTTATGCTAAGATTTTATCCACTAAAATTCCCGTTGTTACAACTTCATTAGGGCAAATGTCACCGATTTCATAAATTTCTTCTACTTCTGCAATCACGGTGTCTGCCGCAAGTGCCATCACTGGGTTTAAATTACGAGCAGAGCTGTGATATACTAGATTTCCAGATTTATCTGCTTTTTTTGCTTTTAATATAGCTACGTCTGCTCTTAAAGGGAGCTCCAATAGATAATCTCGTCCCCCTACATTAATTTTTTGCTTTCCTTCTTCAACTAGAGTTCCTACACCAGTGGGAGTTAATATTCCTCCCAACCCAGAACCACCAGCACGTATTCTTTCTGCAAGAGTTCCTTGAGGAACCAACTCGACTTCTATTTCTCCCGCGATCATTTGACGTCCTGTTTCCGGATTCGTTCCTATATGTGAGGCAATAACCTTTTTCACCCTTTTATTCATTATTAAAGGACCGACACCCGATTCTATGAAAGCGGTATCATTTGCAATCAGCGTTAAATCCTTAACATTAGATTCCATGATTGCATCCACTAGCTTTTTAGAAGTACCGATTCCCATAAATCCACCAAACATTATTGTCATGCCATCTTTAAACATGGGTAGAAGTTCTTCTTTTGAAATGATTTTACTCATGGATGAGCACCTCCTAAATTATTTTTCTCTACACAATTAACAATGCAAAAATCATGCCAACTTTTTAAACAAATGCATTTTATCTCTTTGCTCATTTTTTCACAAATATTGGGAATCAACATTCATTAGAATAATATCCTTTTTATTATTTTTTGAAATTCCACTATTTGATTTCGTTATTGAGGAATAACAGGGCGTTGCCATTCCACTAAAGCGGAATAGTTCGGAATATCGGAAGGAATTTTCTGAATTTTTCCGATAAAACGGAAATATTTTGTATGCGCTTACCACTCGGAAAGAATTGTAAAACGTATGATGAAGCTCATGATTATCGTCCATTAGCAACTAACAAGTGTTCCTAGAGCGTTTATGGAAGGAATTCAGATATTTGTTAAAGAAGAGGAGTATATAGTCTCTAGCCAGAAGATTAAGAATCAATCCCGGTATTCAGTACCTATAAAAACTTTTTGTTATTAATCTGTTGTTTTTTTTCAGAATATTTACTATAATTGCATAATCTATATTTTTAATTGGGTAATATTTAGGGAGTGATGTGAAGATGAATCAAGAAGTATTGTTTATTCAGAGTGAGATATTAAAGGAAAAACCAAGTGTAGATAATTTGGGGTTTGGTAAGCATTTCAGTGATCACATGTTTGTTATGGATTATGAGGAAGGGAAAGGGTGGCATGATCCAAAAATAGTTCCATATGAACCACTTACTCTTGACCCCGCAGCCATGGTATTTCATTACGGCCAGGCGATTTTTGAGGGGTTAAAAGGCTATACTACTCCTGATGGTACGGTTCAGCTATTCCGTCCCGAAAAAAACATGAAACGATTTAACAAATCATGTGCAAGGATGTGTATTCCTCAAATAGAAGAGGATTTTTTATTAAAGGCTATTAAACAATTAATTCTAATAGATAAGGATTGGATTCCCAATGGAGAAGGAACATCCTTATATATCCGCCCTTATGTTTTTGCAACAGAACCTTTTCTTGGTGTACGTCCTTCTAAAAAATATAAATTATTAGTTATTCTTTCTCCTGTAGGAGCTTATTATGGTGATCAATTGAGCCCTGTTCGCATCTATGTGGAGGAACAGTATATACGTGCTGCCGCGGGTGGAGTAGGTGACGTAAAGACTTCCGGAAATTATGCGGCCAGTTTAAAAGCACAGGAAAAAGCAGAGCAATTAGGGTTTTCCCAAATTCTTTGGTTGGATGCTAAAGAAAACAAATATGTAGAAGAAGTTGGAAGTATGAATATCTTCTTCAAGATTAATGGGGAAGTCATTACTCCTAAATTGAGTGGTAGTATTTTAAATGGAGTCACTCGTGATTCCGTCATTCAATTATTAAACCATTGGGGAGTTCCTGTTAAAGAGGAGAAAATTTCGATGGAAGATGTATTTGCTGCTCATAAACGTGGTGAGCTAGAAGAGGTTTTTGGTGCAGGAACAGCAGTCGTTATTTCACCTGTAGGTGAGTTAACTTGGAAAGAGAAAACCATTACCCTCGGAGAACAAAAAATAGGGCCTCTTTCCCAACGTCTCTATGATACCATCACAGGTGTTCAACTAGGGAAGGAAGATGATTTATTTAATTGGACCATGGAAGTTGCCCATGTGAAAGTATAATAATTTAAGTTAAGGGAAACTTCAATCAACGACCGTCCCCCACTGATGGTTAGCACCAAGGGCATACCTAAAGCCCTTGAACCACTCGGACATTTACAGGCGGTTTACTCTCATCGGTTTCCTTAAGAGTTGAGGTGGGGGGGTATTACTGCCTTTTCATATGGGATAAAACTATCCGACAGAAAGCGACATCTCTAATTTTTTGTTGACACATTTTATATTCATTGTATAATAACAAAGACAAGTCGATACGGTTACCTTTAATTCAGCCCAGAGAGGCTGGCAAGGTGGAGCAGAACACGGTTCTGTATATCATGATGGATTCTGGAGAGTTCCTGTATTCGTCATGTTAAGCATCTTGCCCTAAGCAAGATGCTTTTTTTTATTCTACTAATGGTAACTCGACTCAAAACTTTTTAATAAAGGGAGAGATTGAGATGGCTCAAAGAGAAATTCAAGTACATGAAAAACTACCAATACTACAAAGCTTGCCTCTTAGCTTTCAGCACTTATTTGCAATGTTCGGATCTACGGTTTTAGTACCTTTAATTTTTGGTGTGGATCCTGCAACGATTCTATTAATGAACGGAATTGGAACGCTATTATACATTTTTATTACCAAAGGAAAAATCCCGGCTTATTTAGGATCTAGTTTTGCTTTTCTATCACCGGTTGGTGTTGTATTAGCAAACCACGCGGGTGGGGATGGTTATGGATATGCACTTGGAGGATTCTTCCTAGTAGGGGTTGTGCTAGTCCTAGTTTCTATAATTATTAGATTCGCAGGAACAAGTTGGATTGATATCATATTTCCGCCAGCTGCCATGGGAGCAATCGTTGCTGTAATTGGACTTGAATTAGTACCAGTTGCTGCACAAATGGCTGGATGGATTTCATCAGACCCAGGAGCAGAATGGACGATGGATCCAAAATCAGCAACAGTTGCTCTATTAACTTTACTTATTACTATTATTTGCTGGGTAACCCTTAGAGGTTTCCTAAAAATCATCCCTATTCTAATCGGGATTGTTGCAGGTTATATAATTGCTTTATTCTTCGGTATTGTTGACTTGAGTGGAGTAGAAGAAGCTAAATGGATTTCTCTTCCTACTTATTACAAAATGCAATTTGATCTATCAGCTATGCTAACCATATTACCAGCTGCATTAGTTCTTATTCCTGAGCATATTGGACATCTTTTTGTAACGGGGAACATTGTTAAAAAAGATCTAACAAAAGACCCTGGTCTTGATCGCTCCTTAGCAAGTAACGGTATATCTACTATTATTTCTAGTTTTGTTGGAGCAACTCCTAACACTACTTATGGAGAAAACATCGGTGTACTTGCGATTACTCGCGTCTATTCTACTTGGATTATCGGCGGAGCAGCAATCATTGCTATAATTCTATCGTTTATCGGAAAATTATCTGCTCTTATTGCTTCTGTTCCCGAGCCAGTCATGGGCGGAATATCAATTCTACTATTTGGTATTATCGCGGCAAGTGGTATTCGTATGTTAGTAGAGTCAAAGGTTGATTACAGCAATTCGAAAAATCTAATTCTCACTTGTATCGTACTCGTTATTGGTATAAGTGGAGTAGCTATCAACATCGGTGCAGTTGAATTAAAGGGAATGGGATTAGCAACGATCATCGCTATTCTCCTAAGTCTATTCTTTAAATTGCTTGAGATATTTAACATTACAAATGAAGATTAATATGTAAGGAAGGGTACCAGTTTCGACTGGTACCTTTTATTTTTGAATAGCCCTCCTACTAAGGCTTCTTTCTCTATTTTTTTACTAGCTCCTTTTTTCCTTGAACAAAAAATTAGCGCCGCACTCTCCTTCAGGCTCGTATCCTATTGCCTCCACTTTTTGTTTGTCCTTCCCTACAGGCATTATATCAATAATGGGCTTAGCTTTAAGACCTTTTACAGAGAAGCTTGTTAGTATCCTAGAACCCCGCTGTGGGAGTTGTCAGAGATGTACTTCCAATGTGAAAAACCCCCACTATTTCATCTCCAAATATTTCTTTAATTTTCATCAAATAAAAGAGGCTATTGATCAGAATACGCTGTTACTTCCACTTTTCTCCTTATTTCCTTCTCGTAAATACATTCAAACGACACATTTTGACATAATTCGTGTCTTACATATAATCATTTTGTCAACAATAGTTAGTAAATCATTTTCATAAGGGATGGAGCAAATGTTATATATGAGCTACCTTTTTAAACAGTTTCATCAACTGCAGACGGAACATTACCATTATTGGTTGGAGCATACATTATGGAGCCTTCATTTTTGGATATTACTATTTTTAGCCACTGTGCCTTGGATATTCTGGTATAAATATAAAAAGGAAAAAAGGGAAGTACGACTTCTTTTAGCCGGTGGATTTGCATTAGTTACTTCTGCTTACCTTGATTTTTTAGGAATTGTTCTAGGGTTATGGGAGTATAAAGCTATGCTTATCCCAACAATCCCAGCCTTTATGCCTTGGGATATTACATTAATCCCTGTTACAATAATGGTTTGGATTCAAGCTTTTCCAAAATGGTCTTCTCTTAAAAAAGGGATGGTTTATGCTGCAATCGTCTCATTTGTTGGAGAGCCAGTTTTTATTTGGATTGACTTGTATAATCAAAAGATGTGGAATTCCTTTTATTCTTTCCCTTTTTATGTAATTATATATATGATTAGTCACAAAATAAGTGGTGCAAATCGTTGGAAACATTTATAGGAAAACAAAATAATTCTAATAGAAGGTGATCCGAGTGAGAGATTTGAATTCTATTGATGCAATTAAAGAGCATATGAAGAGTAATTTTTTGAGTTTTATCTATATACAGACTGATAGCTGAGGAGTTTGCCATGCATTACTTCCTCAGGTTGAGGAGGTTCTCAAAGATTATCCAGACATCCAAATTGGTCTTATTGATGCTAGTGTTGTACCTGAAATTGCTGAATATTTTCAAGTATTTACAGTACCTGCCCTTCTCCTTTTTGTTGAAGGGAAAGAAGTGTTAAGAGAAGCTAGATTTGTTCCCATAGATTCCTTTCATTACAAAATTGCACGGATTTATGATGCTTTACACATTTGAGAGGACTGGCCTCATACTTAAAAAAAATCGGCCAAGTAAGGCTTTTTCTTCCCAACTAAATAATCAAGCTGATGAACGGCATCTTTTTCCCCTTTAATCAATCCTATTTCCGCTAATTGAATGGGAGACATATATCCAAAAAAGGCCGTGGTTAAAGTATTAATAGAAAGCTTCAAGGCGTTCTCTTTGTCGTGTCCTATGGAATATCCCCCTGAGGTGATTTGGATAGATTGATTATTCCAAGGGGCAAATTCATCTATTATTTTGAGTGTAATTGGACTCCTAACTTTACTATAGTAAGGAGATAGTTGATCAAAAAACAGGGCCACATCTACAATCCTTCCCATAAAATACGGTTTTACTTCTGATTTAATTCTTGGGTCTTGCAGCAAATAGAATAGTGGCTCCCGTTCATCAGTTGTTATCTCGACCTCATCAACCATAGAATCATGCTGACAGATAAAATTCCATAGCCCTACTCGAGCTTCATGATCTAATGGCATAAACTCATCAATGGTCATTTTGTTTTTCTTTACACTATAAAGCATATAACCTTTAGGTTGATTTGATTTATTATAATAAACTGCCACTGTTAGATCATAATAAATAGCATCTTGCCACCAATTTTTTGTTCTTACTAACATGCCCACAAATTTTTTCGAAAACTCATTATAAACAACTTCCACATCAAGATTGTGACTGTCTTTTGAATATCTTTTTACCTTTCCGGGAACATGTTCTAGTCTAGATAAGTCCCCTTTAGATAAAGTAGAAATTTTTCGGTTTGACGTAATCTCCCACCCATACTTTCGATAAAACCCGATATGGAAGGGATGAAGCATAGAAATGCTATATCCTTTATCTCTCATCTCTTTCAATACATTGGTCATTAAATGCTTTACATAGCCAGACCTTCTATACTCAGGGTATGTGGCCACCCCAGCTATCCCACCCATTTTAAGGATAGTATCTTCGAAATAGACCTCAAATGGTATTAGATGTAGCTTAGCTGCAAGTTGGGCCTCGTCATAGATTCCATAGATATCGTGACTCTTTGCCTTTGTTAATCTTTTCTCCATTTCATTTTCAGGAACTTTATATTGAAAGGCATATTCTGAAAGATGTATAGATTCCTTTAGCTGTTTTTCTGATGTTAGCATAGTAATTTCCATGATTTTCCCCCGTTCTTTCTCACTATATTTAAATTTAGTATGATCGGAATCTATTGTCAATTTTCTAGATAATAGGGTTCTTAAGACAAGTCTACTACTGATTCAACAAAACTAGTCATATTTTGGGACAAGCTTTGACAAGTTTTCATCGTACATTCATTTATAATGGTGAAAAAGCTAAGAAGTTGGGTGAAACAATATGGATACATATGTGGGGATTTATCAAATAAATAATGCAATAGATCAAGTCTTGCCTGAAAACGTCAAACAAAATGAAACAAATGTATAAAAAAATGAAATCTTCATATACTTAAAGCACCACAAACCATCGGTTTAACATGTGGTACTCCGTATTTGACCTCACTCTTATCAAGGAGTGGGCTTTCTCGTTTGGAAAATCTGTAATTCTTTGTCCAACATAAATAATATTTGGGTTGATTTGAGGATTTGCCTGAATAATAGATTGAAGATAATCTTCTGCAATAGAAGAGAGCGTTTCACCCGCTTTTACTGTATGAATCATTTGTGCCCTCTCCTTTCCTAATAATCATAGGAATACAATGCTTGAACAGCTGCCGAAATAGTCACCTTCCCCTCTTGAATAGGGGTTGTTTCTTTAACAGCCATAGATTGATAAAAAGGCCTCACAAGATCTGGTTCTTTTTCTTCTATCCATATTGGGGTAGTTTGAAGTGTAACTCTATAAGAGGAAGCTATAGCCTGGGCTTTATCTGTAGCATCGATGGTGGCTTGTTGTAAGGCTTCTCGATAATATTTAGAAGGCTCTGAAACTTCGAAACGAATATCATTGACTCTATTTGCCCCACTCTTCGTTGCTGCATCAATTATTTCCCCTGCTCTGGTTGTTTCTTTTATCTTAATTTCAACAAGATGGGTGAATCTATAACCCTTAAACTCTCTTTTCCCCTCTAAAAACTCATAGATAGGTTCCATATTATATAGGATGGTTTCAATATGTTCTTCTGTGATACCCATGCTTTTTAAAGATTCCAACATCCTATTCATTCTCATCGAATTCTGTTGTTGCGCCTCTTCCACATTCCTATTTGTTGTTTCGACTCCAAGTGTTATGATTACAAGATCTGGCGGTATTGAAAGTGCACCCTTTCCTATAACTTTTATAGTTTGATCCTGTTGATTCCTATTTGGACGTGGATAGGACCTTTGGTTACTAGGGTAGCTTTGATAATAATTCTGATATGGATACACGTTATCACTTCCTTTTTTCTTTTGGTCTATCGTATGCATCCACCCATAAAATGGTCCTTATAGAAGAATTGTCATTATCCACGGAAAAATATATAGTTAATTTACTATGTCAGACAGTGTTAGATACAATGTTTTATTTAATTAGTACACTGTTAGTATTGCCTTCAATTATTATCCTTTTTGAAAGTGTGTTTGGCTATTGTTCAACTAGTGATTACTACTTTGGGTCTTCACTATCTCGCAATGTGTTTCATCTGCCTTATGGTTACTATTTTGAAGCTTCCTCACAATATGTTTTCTCTTCCAAATCCATAAGAAAAGCGCAAGCGTCCTTCGAAACAAGAAAATCACTTGTTTCTGCGAAGTAGCTCTAAGTAGCTTTCCGTACTCGGGGCAAAAGCTTCGAAGTTTATTCGATGAAGCTTTTTCGCTGGATCTAGACAATTTTTATCCTTTATCTTATTAGAAAACTTGGCATTCGCCAAGCCTTTGTGGCGAATGCCTTAGTTGCACTTATGCAGATAGGAAAGTTTTATACTTTCCTATCTGTTAAAAAAAGATCCCTACAAATCGGGATCTTTTTCAAACTATAAATGATTTAATTTTTGTTGAGTTGTTTCCTCATAGCCTTTCATATACTTGATTCTTCGTTGTAAAGAGGTTTCATTGACCTGTTCGTCTGCATGATAAGAGGAACGCACGAGAGGACCAGATTCACAGTGCTTAAAGCCTTTTTCAAGAGCAATCTCTTGAAGCTCCTTGAACTCATCAGGATGATAATATCTTTCTACTTTTAAATGCTTCTTGGTAGGCTGTAGATACTGCCCAATAGTCATAATATCTACATCATGAGCCAATAAATCATCCATGGCTTGTAAAATCTCTTCTTTTGTCTCGCCTAAGCCGACCATTAGGCTAGATTTAGTAGGAAGGTTTGGAGCAACCTCTTTTACTCTCTTTAACAATTCTAATGAGCGGTCATATGTGGCTTTAGAACGAACAGTTGGTGTCAAACGTCGAACTGTCTCAATATTATGGTTGAAAATATCAGGCCCTGCACCTAAAAGAGTACGTAAGCTCTCATAGTCACCCGCCATATCTGATGGGAGTACCTCCACTGTAGTACCTGGCATTCTTTTATGGATGGCACGAATGGTCTCAGCAAAAATGAAGGCTCCTCCATCTTTCAAATCATCCCTCGCTACTGCAGTCACGACCACATGTTTAAGTCCCATTAATTCTACTGATTCAGCAACCTTCTCTGGCTCTTGACGATCAAGTTCATTCGGAAGACCTGTTTTTACTGCACAGAAACGGCATCCTCTAGTGCATGTATCCCCTAGAATCATGAAAGTAGCTGTTTTTCTTTCACTCCAACATTCATGTAAGTTGGGACACTTTGCTTCCTCACAGACAGTATTTAATCCCCGTTCCCTCATAATCTTCTTTAAATTATGGTAGGATTGGTTTGCATTAATCTTAATTTTTAACCATTCTGGTTTGCGTACATGTTCTTCTCTTTTTGCCATTCTCATCCCTCACTTATCGATAATAGGTCCATTCATCATTTCCAAATTTCTTTTCTTCAAGGTCCCTTACTTCCTCCAATTGCTTAGAGGATAGTGTATAAGGCTCTAAGTTTATATGTAACCCTTTCTCAAAACCCTTTTTAAAAGCCTTTTCTACATCCTCTATAGAAATTGGGTGATCAACCACCTCTTGGATAGCAACGGCTTTCTCCTTGAATGCTCTTCGAGACCGTTCTTTGATTTTATCATTAGGATAAATAAACAAATCAAAAAGTTTTTCGTCATCAAACTCGATGGGAATGGAACCATGCTGTAGAATGACTCCTTTTTGACGAGTTTGTGCACTTCCTGCAGCCTTTCTTCCTCCGATCACCAATTCGTACCATGAAGGTTCTTCGAAACAGACAGCTGAACCGGTTTGATTCAGTTTCTCCTGTGGAATTGAAAATTCAGCTTCAATTCCGATCTCCTTATAACCCTCAAGTATTCCTTGGGAAAGAACACGATAAGCCTCTATTACTGATCTTGGCATATCTTGCCCCTGTTCTGCAACTACTACACTATATGTAAGCTCTTGATCATGTAAAACTGCACGACCCCCTGTTAATCTTCTAACAAAACCTAGGCCCTTTTCTCTTACTGCATCTAAGTCAATCTTATCTTTAATTTTTTGAAAATATCCGATAGATAAAGTTGCAGGATCCCATTGATAAAAGCGAATAGCAGGTGGAATTTCTCCTCTACTATGCCATGTAAGCAACATTTCATCCAATGCCATATTAAAAGTTGGTGTACCTTTACCTGTATTTAAATATATCCATGTTTGATCCATTCTACTCCTCTTTCTATCTCCTCAAAATTTCAACTAATTATCTTAAATTACCCTGCTTAGGGTATACTAAAACCAACGATTAATCAACCAACCTGCTTCTTTTAAGCACTTTAATAAGCTCGCCTTCTATAGGCGAGCTTATTAGTATACATCTTTTCTGTTTTACATCCGTTTTATTCAGTTGCTTCTTTTTGCACTCCTGATTCTTTTTTCTTTTGAGATAGAATCTGTAGAACAAATAGAATTGCAAACGCTCCAATTCCAATTAAATCAGAATTCCCCTCAGGGTAAATAAGCATTAAACCCGTAATGATTGTAATGATTCTCTCTACCCAATTTAATTTCCGGTACCAGTAACCAATCATTCCAGCTCCTATAGCTATCATACCGAGTATGGCCGTAAATAAGAGGAAAATAACTCCACTTGCTGTTACATCAATCATCAATAGTTCTGGACTTAATACAAACATATAAGGAATAATATAGGCTGCAATAGCCAATTTTGAAGCATTCAATCCTGTTCTAATCGGTTCTCCACCCGAAATAGCAGTTGCAGCAAAAGCCGCAAGTGCTACAGGAGGAGTGATATCCGCAACGATTCCAAAATAGAACACAAACATATGTGCAGCTAAGATTGGGATTGCAAATTGGAATTCAGTATTTAGCGCCAATATTGCCGGTAAAGCAATGGTTGATGTAATGATGTAGTTCGCTGTAGTCGGTGACCCCATTCCAAGGATTATAGAAGTAATCATGGTAAAGAATAAGGTTAAAAATAATAGTCCCGTTGGAGAATTTGTAATAGCATGTGCAAAGTCAACTAAGCTATTTCCTAATTTTAAACCAAGCCCCGTCTTGGTAACTACTCCAACGATAATACCTGCACATGCAGTTGCAGCAGCAACTCCTAATGCGGATCTTGCTCCTCCTGTTAATCCATGAAGAAGTTTAGTTAGAGAGAATTTATTGTCCACGATAAACATGTTGGTATCTTTTCTAAATAAGCTCACCAGGATTGTAATCAATATGCCGTAAATTGCCGTTCTTTCAATACTAAATCCTTCAAACAAGAAATAAATGATCACGAATATAGGAAGCAATAAATAGATTTTTTTGAAAGTTTCTTTCCTATCTGGGATTTCCTCTTCTGATAATCCATGAAGCCCTAATCTTTTAGCTTCAAGGTGTGTCATAATCCAAATTCCTGCAAAATAAAGTAAAGCAGGAATGGTTGCTGCTTTAGCAATCTCCCAGTATCCAACCCCAGCAAATTCTATCATTAAGAAGGCAGCAGCACCCATAATTGGTGGCATTATTTGCCCTCCTGTAGAAGAAGCAGCTTCAACAGCTCCTGCAAAGTTTCGCTTGTAGCCTAGCTTTTTCATCATAGGAATAGTATATGAGCCCGTTGTTACTGTATTTGCAACAGAGCTACCAGATATCGTTCCATTTAGTGCACTGGAGAAGATAGCTACTTTTGCAGGTCCACCTACTCGTTTTCCAGCTATAGCAATAGCCAAATCATTAAAGTAAGCGCCAATTCCAGTTTGGACAAGAAAAGCACCAAATAATAGGAATAAGAAAATGTAAGTAGAAGATACTTGCAAAGGTGTTCCCAGAATACCTTCTGTTGTAAAGAACATCGTATTCACAATTTGGTTTAAACTTAAGCCCCTATGTGCCAACGTTCCTGGCATATATGGTCCATAGTATGCATAGAGCAGGAACAAAATCGCTATAATGGTTATCGGCAGACCTACAGCTCTTCTTGCGGCTTCAAGAACAAGAAGTATAGCAATGCCCCCAATTAGCAATTGTGCCTCAGTGATTCCTCCAATTTGTTGAACAATGGTATCATAGTATACTGGCCAATAGCCAGTCACAATAATAGATAGAATAACCAGGACCCAATCATACCAAGGAACACTTGCTAAAAAAACCGATGATTAATGCAAGAAGGATCCTGTATATAGCAAAAGGAGCTAATTTGATTTTATTAATAAGCTTTAGGAAAAACCTTATAGAAAGGAGTGCAAATATAAAGGAACTAATGAAACCTGCTATAAAAAACGGCAAGGCATCCATTGAAAAATACTCCCAATTTTTAAACAAAGAGAGGGCGCTTGCCCCAAACATGATAGGCACTGCCATAATAAACGTAAAATCCGCCGCTGCTCTATGGCTCATCCCTAAAATGACACCACCAGAAATAGTTGATCCCGACCTTGAAAATCCTGGCCATAAAGCAAAACATTGAAACAAACCAATCGTAAATGCTTGTTTATAACTAATTTGATCAACAGTCTGTATCTTTTGGTGACCTTTTGAGATTTTATCAGCTATTAACATCAAAATAGCGCCAATTACTAGTCCTATTAAAACGGTTGTTGTAGAAAAAAGATACTCATCTATCACATCTTCAAACAAAACACCTAGGATACCAGCTGGCAGAAGTCCGACAATGACTTGAGAGAGTTTTAATCTAGGCTCAGCGTTTTCCTCTTTCTTTTTTCCGATTCCTAACAAATCCATAAAGCGACCCCAAAATATAATTACTACCGCTAAAATAGATCCTAGCTGAATAACAACTTTAAAGGTATTTGCAACATACTTTGTTAAAAAGTCCTCGGATTGTAGCCACATATCATCCACAATAATCATATGACCTGTGGAAGATACAGGAGCAAATTCTGTTAGACCTTCCACAAGTCCCAGTATTATTGCTTTCCATAATGAAAGATCCATTTTCCCCAGTTCTCCTTTATAACTAATTGTTTCCATTACTTCTCTATTAGTTATTTTCATATCAATTCATTATACCGATTTCAAGAGTAGTGTACACTAAAAATTGATACTATTTCACAAAACCTAATATCAGAAAAACTCTTTTCAAATTATAATAGAAGGGGAATACTATTACATAGTTATTTTGTTTAGAAATGAGGGAAGTCTATGAACACTTTAGAAATGACAGAAAATGAAATTTCATTAGTCTTAATCCAATCATTGAAAGACGGGAAAAAGAAAGCCTTTCAAGAAATTATAGAGGAGCTACAGCCATATGATATCGCTCAGCAATATTTATCCATTCCAAATAAGCATCGAAATAAATTCCTTCTATATTTAACTACAGATGAATTAGCAGAGTTTATACAAGAATTAGAAAAAGAGGATCAACTAGAGGTTATACATAAATTAGGCGTTGAAAAGTCCACAAAAGTTTTAGATTTAATGGAGAATGATGACCTTGCTACACTACTTACGGATTTAGATCCCGAAAAGATCGAAGAACTGCTATCCGAGATGAATAAAGAGGAATCTGAGGTCGTCCAAAATCTTATGAACTACCCAACAGAATCTGCCGGACGAATGATGACGAACCGTTATGTTTGGATTCCTCAATCATATACCGTTAGAGAGGCCGTGGATAAGCTTAAGCATTTTGCAGAGCTTGCCGAGTATTTGAATTATTTGTATGTGATAGATCAAGAGAAAAAACTAGTCGGAGTAGTCTCTTACAAAGATTTACTTCTAGGTGACCTACATGAAAAAATCGAAGATATTATGTATAGCCGTATAGTAAAAGTTGATGTCTATACAGACCAAGAAGAAGTAGCCAAACTGATTAGTCGATATGACTTTGTATCTATACCAGTTATTGAAGAAGATCAAACACTAGTTGGAGTTATCACAGTCGATGATATTATCGATGTTGTCATTCAAGAAGCTAATGAAGACATAGAAAAATTATCTGCATCTGGTAAAGCAATTGATTTTAACACAAAGCCCCTAGTTGCAGCATACCGGCGTCTCCCATGGCTTATACTACTGCTTTTTATTGGACTTGTTTCTGGAAGTATAATAGATAGTTTTTCAAATACTTTGGATCAAGTAATTGCACTTACTTTCTTCATGCCAATGATTGCGGGTATGACAGGAAACACAGGTACACAATCACTAGCTGTTGTAGTAAGAGGACTAGTATCAGAGGACCTAGACTACAAACAAGTTATGAAGTTAATTTCTCGAGAACTTTGGGTGGGTATCATCATTGGTATAACCTGTAGCATTATGATTGCGATTATTGCATTAGTATGGCAAAACAGTCTTACCTTGGGCTTAGTGGTAGGAAGTTCGCTGCTCTTAACTCTTATCATTGGAACACTGGCAGGTACAATAATCCCGCTAATCCTATACAAGTTAAATGTAGATCCAGCTGTTGCTTCTGGCCCATTTATTACAACAATTAATGATATTCTTTCCTTATTAATATACTTTGGAATTGCTACAACTTTTTTATCAAAATTACTTTAAAAGTCAAAATCGAAACTAGAAGAACGGAAGTTTGCCCTGTTCTTTTTTATAGTATTAGAATTTATTCAGCATGAAGCTACTGAGAGCTACTTCGCAGAAACAAGTGCTTTTCTTGTTTCGAGGGGCGCTTGCGCTTTTCTTATTCATTTTTAATTATTTCCAGGGAAATATGATAAAAACCGACATGGTCTGTCGATTTCCTATAATAATCATAATTTTATTATTGCAATTTGAAATATATACTGATAATATTGAGGAGCATTAAATGGAAGGCTAATCACATGGGTCTTTCCAGCAGATAATTTTGACCACTCCCAAAAGAGAGTTAAGGCCATACGGACAGCCGGGTCAAATGCCGATTTTGGCAACTTAGTTGCCTTATTGATTGAGTTAAAAGCTCAAATTTTATAAGTTGGTTACTTTACAACCAGTGCATAATCTGCACATCAACTTGTGAAACGGTCAATAAGAGTAGTAAAAGTAAATTATTTGCTATATAGACTCTGATCCTAGCATGATATTTTATCATATCTAAAAGCCTCCTCCATGTAAGTATGTTTGTTGTATAAGTTTTACACTTTGTTACATACCATGGTCTTGTTATGCTTTTTAATGATGATATCAGAAGCAAGTGTTGATACGCAGATAAGCGTTTTACACTTGCTTTTTTGTGTTATACAGTGTTAGAAGGATTTTGACCAAAAGTGACGTCTCGGAGTTCGACGTCAACGGAATTCCAAATCCATAATGAAGGAGATAGAAGAATGGGAAAAGCACTTATTATCGGTTGTGGAGGCGTGGCTCAGGTAGCCATCCACAAATGTGTTCAGAACAGTGATGTTTTTGAAGAGATTTGCATCGCAAGTCGTACAAAGTCGAAATGTGATGATTTAAAAGCAAAGTTAGATGGTGGGAAGACTAAAATTACCACCGCTCAAGTTAATGCTAATCATGTGGACGAGCTAATTGCATTAATTGAAGAAGTAAAACCCGATGTTGTCATGAATCTTGCTTTACCGTATCAAGATCTAACAATTATGGATGCTTGCTTAGCAACAAAGACAAATTACTTAGATACTGCAAATTATGAACCAGAAGATACGGCAAAGTTTGAATACAGATGGCAATGGGACTATCGTGAACGCTTTGAAAAGGCTGGAATTACAGCACTACTTGGAAGTGGCTTCGATCCAGGAGTAACTGGTGTGTTCTCTGCACATGCTCTTAAACATCATTTCGATGAAATTGAATATATTGATATATTGGACTGTAACGCAGGGGATCATGGATATCCTTTCGCTACAAACTTTAATCCCGAAATCAATATCCGTGAAGTTTCTGCAAACGGAAGATACTGGGAAGAAGGAAATTGGGTGGAAACTGAACCTATGGAAATCAAGCGAGTATATGATTTCCCTGAGGTTGGGGAAAGAGATATGTACCTACTTTATCATGAAGAGCTTGAGTCCCTTACTCAAAACATTCCAGGTCTTAAACGCATCCGTTTTTTCATGACCTTTGGACAAAGCTATCTCACACACCTGAAGTGTCTTGAAAATGTTGGGATGACTTCTATAGAGCCTGTTGAATTTGAAGGAAAACAAATCGTTCCCCTTCAATTCTTGAAAGCTCTATTACCAGACCCATCATCTCTTGGCCCTAGAACAGTTGGTAAAACAAATATCGGATGTATTTTTCAAGGAAAAAAAGATGGAAAAGACAAAACTTATTATGTTTACAATGTATGTGATCATCAAGAATGTTATAGAGAAGTTGGTTCACAGGCAGTTGCCTATACCACAGGCATACCAGCGATGATCGGCGCCATGATGCTGATGACTGGAAAATGGAATAAGCCAGGAGTTTATAATATTGAAGAATTCGATCCAGATCCATTTATGGAAGCTTTAAATAAGTGGGGACTACCTTGGAAAGAAGACTTTAATCCAGAGTTGGTGTCTGAAACCCCTGAAAAAAAACCAAATACGGAGTCTGTTTTTTAACATGAATTTTAAAGAACTTCCAACCCCCTGTTATGTAGTAGACGAAAATCTATTAGAGAAAAATCTTAAAATCCTGAATAGCGTCATGGAGCGAACAGGATGTAAGATTGTATTGGCCCAAAAAGCATTTTCCATGTTTACAATGTATCCATTGATTGGAAAATATTTGAGCGGTACAACAGCCAGTGGTTTATATGAAGCTCGTCTAGGATATGAGGAAATGGGTAAAGAAAATCATGTCTTTGCACCAGCCTACCGTGAAGATGAAATTGATGAGATTATTTCGATTTGTGATCATATTATTTTTAATTCCTTTTCACAAATAGAAAAGTTTAAGGACAAAGCTCTTCAAGCTGGAAAGAAAATAGGATTGCGCATTAACCCTGAAAGATCTACTCAAATAGGTCATGCCATTTATGATCCGTGTGCACCAGGTTCGAGATTTGGTGTGACAATTGAAAATTTCCTTCCAGAACAATTAGAGGGGATTTCAGGGCTTCATTTTCATACTCTTTGCCAACAAAACGCTGATGATTTAGATACTACCTTAAAAGCAGTAGAAGAAAAGTTTGGTCCTTACCTTTCCCAAATGGAATGGATCAACTTTGGCGGAGGACATCATATCACGAGAGAGGATTATGATATTCCTTTACTTGAATCCTGTATAAAAAGAATGCAAGATAAATATGGACTAGAAGTATATCTCGAGCCAGGAGAAGCTGTTGCTCTTAATGCAGGTTATCTTGTAACTACTGTTTTAGACACCATGAAAAATGGAATGGATATTGCTATTCTTGACACCTCTGCCTCTTGTCATATGCCTGACGTACTGGAAATGCCTTATAGACCTCCTTTGTTAGGTTCTGGGGAAGTAGGAGAGAAAGCATATACTTATCGACTTGGTGGACAAACCTGCCTTGCTGGTGATTTTATTGGGGACTATTCCTTCGATCAGCCACTGAAGTATGGTGATCGTTTAGTTTTTGGGGATATGGCTATCTACACGATGGTGAAAAACACAACGTTTAACGGTATGCCTCTTCCAGCTATTGCAATTCAGGATAAAGAGGGTAACTGTGAAGTTGTTCGTGAATTTGGTTACCAGGACTTTAAAATGCGCTTAGCATAATATTAATGATTGAACACCCTGCCAAGATTAGGCAGGGTGTTTTAAATTCTTTCTGTTTATTTTATCTTTCTTCCAAATCCTCTGTATAAATAGAGTATAAATCCTAAATAATATGACGACTTATTTCCAACATCTTTTCTTTTGTTACCAATATGGGTATTGCGAAATTGAAAAGGAGACCGTCATAAATGACGGTCTCCTTTTCTTATTTTTACTTTTTATCTATATGTTTATTTTAAATCAAAACGATCGGCATTCATTACCTTAACCCAGGCATTTATAAAGTCTTGCACAAACTTCTCTTTGTTATCATCTTGTGCATACACTTCTGCAATGGCACGTAGTTGTGAGTTTGAACCGAATACAAGATCCACTCTAGTTGCAGTTCGTACTACTTCTCCTGTTTTTCGATCACGTCCGTAAAGTACTCCTTCTTCGGTTGGTTCCCACACAATTCCCATATCAAGTAGGTTAACAAAGAAGTCATTAGTTAGAGTTCCTACACGGTTAGTAAATACACCATGTTGCGTACCACCATAGTTCGTACCTAATACCCGCATTCCTCCAACCAGAACCGTCATTTCCGGAGCAGTAAGGCCCAAAAGTTGCGCCTTGTCAACTAGTAATTCTGCAGGGCTAACTCTGTATTGCTGCTTTTGATAGTTACGGAAACCATCAGCATATGGTTCTAGCACGTCAAAGCTTTCTGGATCAGTTTGCTCTTCTGTTGCATCGCCACGTCCTGGTGAGAAAGGAACAGTTACATCGAATCCTGCTTCACGTGCAGCCTTCTCTACTGCAGCACTCCCGCCGAGAACAATCAAATCTGCAAGACTAACTTTTTTATCTAGATGACTTTGAATGCCTTCTAAGATACTAAGGACTTTAGTAAGCTGTTCAGGTTGGTTCACTTCCCAACCCTTTTGTGGGGCTAGACGGATACGTGCCCCATTAGCACCACCTCTGAAGTCTGATCCGCGAAAAGTACTAGCAGAAGACCAAGCAGTATAAACAAGTTCGCTTATGGTTAAACCAGAGTCTAGAATTAATACCTTAATTTTTTCAATTTCTTCCTCAGATAATTCATAATCCACTGTCGGAATAGGATCTTGCCAAATGAAATCTTGTTCTGGCACTTCTGGACCTAAATATCTAGATTTAGGACCCATATCACGATGCAATAGCTTAAACCATGCGCGGGCAAATGCATCAGCAAATTCATCTGGATTCTTGTGGAAACGACGAGCAATTTTTTCATATTCTGGGTCATGGCGTAAAGCTAGATCTGAGGTGAACATTACAGTTTGAACTTTTACAGACGAATCTTCCGCATCAGGTGCTAGTTGCTCCTCGCCAGGATCAACAGCTACCCACTGCCATGCTCCGGCAGGACTCTTTGTCAACCACCATTCATTTCCAAACAACATATCGAAAAATCCCATATCCCAATTTGTAGGCTTAGGAGTCCAAGCACCTTCTATGCCACTTGTAATGGTATCACGACCCTTGCCGGTACCATGCGAGCTAGCCCATCCTAATCCTTGCGCTTCAATTGGAGAAGCCTCTGGTTCTGGTCCAAGCTTAGCTGCATCACCTGCTCCATGTGCCTTGCCAAATGTATGACCACCCGCAATTAATGCAACTGTTTCTTCATCGTTCATTCCCATACGTCCAAAAGTGTCACGAATGTCGCGGGCACTTGCAATAGGATCTGGTTTACCATTAGGTCCTTCTGGATTTACATAGATAAGGCCCATTTGCACTGCTGCTAGTGGATTTTCAAGATCACGGTCACCTGAGTATCGTTTATCATCCAACCATTCAGATTCAAGTCCCCAATAAACATCCTCTTCAGGGTGCCAAATGTCAGGGCGTCCCGCTGCAAAACCAATTACCGGGCCTCCCATATCTTCTATTGCAACATTTCCTGCTAAAACTAGTAGGTCTGCCCAAGAAATTTCATTCCCGTACTTTTGTTTAATTGGCCATAATAACCGACGAGCTTTATCAAGGTTAACATTGTCTGGCCAGCTGTTTAGTGGTGCAAAACGTTGATTACCCGAATTTCCTCCTCCTCGGCCATCGCCTATACGGTATGTACCCGCTGCGTGCCATGACATACGAATGAATAACGGTCCATAGTGTCCATAATCGGCTGGCCACCAATCCTGACTGTCTTTCATTAGGTTTCGAATATCCTGCTTAAGCGCATCGTAATCTAATTTTTTGAATTCCTCTCGGTAATCGAATGCTTCTCCCATAGGGTTAGATTTTTTGTCATGTTGATGTAGAATACTTAAGTTTAATAGATTCGGCCACCAATCCTTATTAGTCGTTCCACTTGATTTGGTGCTTGTTGCACTTCCATGATGTACCGGACATCCTTCGACGTTTGTTGTTTCTTTTGAGTCCATTTTTTTTCCCCTTTCTATGATTAAATAAGGTAGAAAATATTAATACTATTTCCACCTGTATTATAAACTAAATAATAATTATTATTATCTAGTTTATATTATAATTGAAAACGAAGTGAAATGAAAGAATTTCGTCTTTTTGTTGTAAGTTTTAACTAAATTTTCTTATAATCTAATTTTTTATCGAATCTTTAAAAATGAATTCATCGGTGTCAAAAGAAAGGGAACTTCCATCCTTTGATAATTTAATCTAACGATTGGGATTTAGGGTTAATTCAGTAGCATAGTCATTATAAGAATCTTTCTAGTTGTTATTTCGCAGTTGTTTTCATTTATTTGGTGCATACTTAAGTCTGCTTGATTACTTGAGTAAAGTGAAACTTTACTCAGTGGGCATTCTACTCCCCGTTATGGAGGGATAATATTGATAGGTTTCTATGAATAATCCAGAAATATGTATTAACCTGGTTAATGTGCTAATAGTGGGCTTGTTCTTTCATCCATCATTTTCAATTAAATTTTTATAATTGAGAAAAGATAAGTTGGTTTTTTAGTAGATTACTTACCCTGCTAAATATTGAGTCTATGACTATACTTATTATAATAAAATGAAAAATAATTTAAAAGAATTTTGAGGTTAATCCGACTATTTAAAAATTTATTTCTGATAATTGTATTTTGAAAGGATATTTATTACTCTTTACACAAACACTAATATTTTTGTATTTTCTATAAGTTAAGCTTACCTCACCTATGGAATATGGAATTTTCATTACACTTTATCATAAAAAGGGGCATCACAAAGTTAAAAATATAACTTTGTGATGCCCCTTTTTTTAATCATTCGGTTTGAGCATTTTTTGTTCTTTTAGTTCCCAATCTCTTTTCAAAAAGGATAATAATTGAAGGCAATACTAACAGTGTACTAAGTAAACAAAACATTGTATCTAGCACTGTCGTAATACCAAAGGCTTTTAACATGACAAAGTCAGAAAAGATAAGGGTACTAAATCCACCAGTAACGGTTAAAGCAGATGCTGTAATGGCACGCCCAATTTTAGTCATAGCCGTTATCATAGCTTCTTGAGATTCAATTCCTTTTCCCCTTTCTTCCTGATATCTTTCCATAAGAAGTATCGTAAATTCAGTTCCTATACCTAAAATCAATGCACTCAGCACGGCAGTTAAAGGATTAATAGCGACATCTAAGAAATACATCATTGCTGAAGACCAACCAATGACAAGTACGATAGGTACAATTGGATACACTGCTAATTTTATTCGACGATAAAGGACAAGTAAACTTAAAAACACTGCCCCAATTCCTAAGAAAGTTGTGAAGTCGCGGTTATCTGTTAAAGTGCTAATGCTTTTAACTGCAAGAACCACCATACCTGTTGAAGTTACTTCTACACCCTCAGGTGACTGAATGTCATTTTCAATCTCTTCTATTAATTCTTTTTGTTGCTGTAATGGCATATTTCTGACACTAAAGGTAATGGAAGCCATTTTTTTATCTTTTGTAATCATAGATGATTTCATTGCTTCTGGAAGAGAGTCAATTAGCTGATTCATTTGATCTTTATTAGAAGGTAATTGGCCATCATTCATCATCTTCAATGCTGATGCAATACTTGTTGAAGATTCAAAGGCATCGTATTTATTAAGATTATTTTTTTCGAAGTTTTCCATCCATTGAAGAACTTCTTGTTTTGTTACATCTTCAGCTTCAACCATAAAACTCACTTCCATAGTTGAACCTATAGTATCTCGAATTTCGTTTAAACCTATTAATGCTGGTGAATCTTGTGGCATCAGTTTTTCAATGTCTGTTTCCACTCTAAGATCATCTTCAAACGTAAAACCACCAACCGATAACCCTATTGCTAATAATAAAACAACTAAAGGATAAGCAACAACTTTTCTTGATAACCACCCAAGAGCTTTTTCAATCTTATTGGAATGTTGCTTATTAACAGAATGCTTTTGTTTTCGGTCACGAATATTCAAGATAGAAAACATTAAAAATAATTCAAGCGTATAAATAACAAAGACACCAATAGATAACATAATACCAAAATCTTGAATCATAGGAACTTTGGAAACTAATAAGGTAATAAACCCTGCTGTCATCGTAACTACAGCAATACCTACGGCTGGTCCCATATGCTTAATTGAAGTTATAACAGATTCTTTAGCATTTCCTGTTTTTGTAAATTCTTCGTCATATCTATTATGAAATTGAATTGCAAAGTCCGCTCCAAGACCTATTAAGATTGGAAGGATTGCCATTGTTACCATACTTAGCGGAATCCCGAAATATCCCATTAAACCAAATGTCCATACAATTCCAATAAGTACAACCGGTAAAGTTAATAGGCGCCATTTAACCGGAAAAACAATTAATAAGATTATTATCATAAGGACAACTGACAAACCAAGCATAACTGCCATATCTTTTGTCATGCTATCTTGTATGGCTTGCGTTAGTTTTGGTGTGCCTGATACAAGTGATTCCAATCCGTTAATGTCTTTTTCCTTAAATATATCTTCAACATCACTAACAGCTTGGTTCATATCATCAATCGATAAATTTCCAGCTAATTTTGTAACAATTACCGCATGTTCCCCATTTTGTGGTAAAAGATCATTCGCCATTTCTTGAACATTACCATTTTCATCAAAAAGAACGGTTTTGACAAAAGCCTCGTTTGTTAGGGATGGTTCTCCCATTTCTTCCATTTGCTTCATTTGAGAACCGTATTGGGCTTCTATCTGTTGCATTACCTGTAATTTTGTTTCTTCTGCCACTTTTGCCTGCATATCTTCTGAAGCGCCTTTTTCTTTTGCTGCTTGAACGGCTTGGTTGATTGCTTCTTCAACTGCCTGATTAATTTGTTGTTGAAATGCTTCTTTCTGTTGGATCGCTTGATCAACAGCCAAATCAACCACAGAAACAGGGCTAAATACAGAACCAATTAAAGGATTATTATTTAACTCTTTTTGTATGTCGTTCATTTCATCAAGTGATGAAATAATCTTTTCTTTGTCTCCCGACAACAATACAAAAATGGATTCACCGCCAAATTCCTTCTGAAAACGAAGATTATCTTGGAAAACAGGGTCATCTGAAGGAATCATCATATCTTGACCTGTTCTAACCTCAATTTTAGTTGCCCCAATAACCATAATTACTGTCATTAAGATTATTAAGATTATAGATAGTCGTGATTTTTCCGTTGTCCATTTACTAATCGCAGAAAAAAACCACCTCATGAATTATTCCCCTCTCTCAGATATTGCTTTGTCAAGTAAATTCATAAACGTCTGTGTTTCTTCTTCTGTCCACATACTAAAATAATGTTCCAACATTTCATTTCTCTTTTGTGTGATTTGGTCATATAACTTTTTTCCTTTTTCTGTGAAACTAATCCAAATAAGCCTTCTGTCTTCTTCATCTCTTTCTCTGACGACATAATCTAATTTATTCATCTTATCAATCAATAGTGAAGCTGCCCCAGTTGTAGTCCCCAATTCATTGACTATATCCTTTAAGTTACATTTTCCTCCTTTTGAGATGGTTTGAAGTACAGCAAATTGAGGAATGGTTATTTTTTCCTCGAAAATTTCTTGTGTCTCCTTTCCAAGACTTCTAATCAAAACTGAAATAAGGTAATCAATTTTTCCATAATCAATTGGTTTATTAAACACAGTAAATACCTCCCGTAAATTATAGTATCATATTTTAGTTTAAAAATAAAACTATTTTCTTTAAAAACTATTACTTTTTATAACTGTTAATTTTTATAACTGTTAATTTTTTATAACTGTTTAAAATGAAATATAAATATTGGATACAAATGGTTCTTTTTTGTAATTAGCATTCACTTTTTATTCCTTCTCAATTAAGAAAAGCGCAAGCGCCCTTGATCATCGACGTAAGCCGGTGAGGCCCACAGGATGTGGGTCACGTAGGCGTTGCCACACGATGTGGCGGTTTTAGCCTACGATCCTCCGAGATATAGGAAACACGGTTCACGAGGGCTCGCATCCTGCAAGTCAGTTCGGTGTTGCGACAAATGTTTTCGGTGGGTCGAGTAATTGGATGTCGCGTTTTTAACCGAACCTCCTTCATCGATGTTGACTTATCGATGGAGAGGAGGGAACCGTCTCTAGTCGATAGGGCGCTGGAGCTAGACAAATTTTATACTTTCTCCTATCTTGAAAAAAAAAATCCCGCAGAGGCACTATGCCCCGCGGGATCCCTTGGATTCTATTCTTCATACTTCCCAATAATATCTACTACTTCATCAACTAAAGAAGTATCCAGTACTGTATCGAAATTAAGCTCTGAGGAAATGGCTCCATTTTTTTTATAGAATTCGTATTGGTTCTTAATGTCTTCGATAAACATGGCCCCATTTGGATCTAGCCCGGTAACACCAATACTCTTCCATACTTCCGGATCCTTTGTTGCTGTGTGCTTTGTCATAATGTCTATAATTTCATCCTTGTTTCCTGTTTCCTTAACAAAGGCATCGTTATAGTCTCGAACTCCTTTTAGATATGCTGCCATAAAGCGTTTAGCAACCTCTCTTCTTTCACCTAAGAATTTAGGTGAACCGAGAACCATCGCGATCTGAGCTTTCGGTGCATAGTCAGTTGCATCTCCAAAGCGAACATGGATATCATTAGCAATTCCTTGTGCAATTAATGGCTCAATTTGAAGGGCTGCATCAACTTGCTTGTTCCCAAGTGCTGCCATCATATTCCCAAAGTCCGACATTAAAACAAATTCAACATCATCTCTAGTTAAACCTGCATGTTCTAACATCTTTTGGAAGATATAATCATCTACTGCATTCTTAGTGGATACGGCAATTTTCTTGCCTTTAAAATCTTCATAGCTCTTTATCTCATCCTGTAAATCCTTTCGAATAACAAACGTGAAGTACGAGTTTCCTTTGATGTTGTGACCCTTATCTGCAATAAAGCGTACATCTATGCCCTGCGCAATAGAATTAAAGAACGACGCAGATGAAATTCCACCTGCAACATCAACCTCTCCGGCGGCAACTGCAGGTAACATTTCGTCACTGTTTCCAAAAGTTGCAAATTCTACTTCTATGTTGTAATCATCAAAATATCCTTTTTCCTTAGCAATGTAAAAACCCGCACCAGAAGCTGAACCATCCTCAGCAATTACAACTTTAGCTGGTTCCTTTAAAGGAGCTAATGTGCCTTCATCTGAACCGGAGTTTCCATTGTTGGAACCTGTATCTTGATCGGGATTTTCATCCTGCGTAGTTGTTCCTGAACTACAAGCTGAAAGTGCTAATACCAGAATAAGAAAAGGAATCATAACCCACTTCATGACATTATTTTTCATTGTTTCAATCTCCCTTTCATTTTAAAAAAATATATTTAATAGGATTAACGCCTATTTAGCTCGTGAACCCTGTACTTCTTTTTGTAGATGTTGCCAAATGTCAACGAATTCATGAGCCATTTTTTCATCGGACCTAACATCTTCTATTTTTCGAGGTCTTGGTAGATTGATTACTTTTTCTTTAACGATTTGACCTGGCTGAGAGCTCATGAGTAAAATACGATCACTTAAAAGCATTGCTTCATCAATACTATGGGTAATAAAAAGAACGGTTTTCTTCGTTTCCTGCCAAATGCTTAATAATTCATCTTGTAGAATAAATTTATTTTGCTCATCAAGTGCAGCGAAAGGTTCATCCATTAATAATATTTCAGGATCATTCGCAAAAGCTCTAGCAATACTTACGCGTTGCTTCATTCCTCCTGAGAGCTCCTTTGGGTATAACTTCGCAAACTTTTCTAAGCCAACTTTCTTCAAATAATACTGTGTTTGTTCTTTAATGACCTTTTTTGGAAGATGTCGCATTTTTAATCCGAAGGCTACGTTATCTTCAACGGTCATCCACGGGATAACTCCCCGTTCTTGGAAGACCATGGATTGTAATGGGTTATTTTTATTGGATTGTTGGATGTCAATTTCACCCGTACTCGGTGTTTCTAAACCTGCAAGAATGCGTAATAATGTTGTTTTTCCACATCCACTTGGACCGAGTAAGCAAACAAATTCTCCGTCTTTAATATCTAGAGAAATATTCTTCAGTGCTTCCACACTCTCGTTTCGTTTATAAAAAATTTTTGTTAATTGATCAATCTTGATTTTCGTAGTCTGATCCAAAACAAAGAACAACTCCTTTCCCCTAGGGTTTCCTTACTTCCAAGGAATTAACTTGCTTTGTAATCCTCGAATAATAAGGGAAAAGAAATAACCAAAAAATGAAATCAGCACGAGGCCAACATACATTTCAGGAAGTAGGAAAGCTTTGTAATTCATCCAAATGACGTAACCAATTCCCGAATTGGCTCCAATCATTTCAGCCGCTACAATCGTAAGTAGCGCAATCGCCTGCCCCATTTGGATTCCTTCAAGCATTACTGGAAGAGCTCCTGGTAGGGCTATTTTGAAAAAGAAATCCTTTGCATTAGCCCCATAGTTTTTGGCTACATCTATATATATACGGTCAATATTGGTAACACCGGCGGCAGTATTAATGACTACTGGAAAAAAGACACTAATGGCAATAGTTACCATTTTTGAAAATTCTCCAATGCCGAAAATAATCAAAATAATCGGTAGCATTGCTAGTGTCGGTATCGGCATAAAAGCCATGACAAGCGGTGAAAAGAAATGCCTAATTGGAGAATACATCCCCATAAGTAAACCAATACATATGGCAGGGATTACTCCAAGTAAGAAGCCTGCAAAAATACGAATTAAACTGATCTCTATATGAGCAAATAATTCTCCACTTAATCCCATGTGGTATAGTGTCGCTAATATTTTGGTTGGTGGCGGAAAAAATCTGGGATCAATAATCGCAGTTCTTGATAACAACTCCCAAAGAATCAATACCAAAATAGGAGATGAAATCGTAAGCAGTTGCTTGACCTTATCGTTTCTTTGTCTTTTCTTAAATTCCTCTTTTTCCACCTGTATTGCAGATTCATTTAAATGCTCTTCATCCATGCTGTCACCACCTCTCACACCGTTATACTATGCATTCGCCCAGAAAATGTTCATGCAAAAAGGAGCTCTGTTCTCTAAATTGGTGTCAGGTACCTCATATGCACAAATGTCCACAGATGGTACTGACACCAATCCATCATTGCCGTATATAGTAATCTAAAAGTGGGCACGATAGTCATTTAAAAGTCCCCCAGTAGTTTATAA
>JAWJLM010000011.1 GCA_040191315.1 Bacillaceae bacterium S4-13-56
AAGCGCCCTTCGAAACAAGAAAATCACTTGTTTCTGCAAAGAAGCTCTAAGTAGCTTTCCTTTGTGCGATTACTCGGGGCAAAAACTTCGAAGATTACTCGATGAAGCTTTTTCGCTGGAGCTAGACAAATTTTATACTTTATCTTGTGAAAAAAACTCACCAAATGGTGAGCCATTTTCATGATCCGCTATTCCATTCTTTTCACAAAGTTTTGGGTATAATAAAGTTGGTATACCCCGATTCCCATATGAGTATATTCTTCCTCTAATAGAGTTTCTCGATGAGATTCACTATTTAACCATCCTTCAACTACGTCTGGAGCATCTACGTATTGAGCCGCTATATTTTCCCCAGCTGCTAAATATGCTATATCTTGATTCTGTAATCGTTCCTTCAACCCATTACCATTTTTCGAAAAGTGAGAGAAAAATTGATTTTCCCCCATTTCTTTACTATGAGAAAATGCCACTTGAGCAATATTGTCATCCCACACTAACCTATTTAAGCCCTTCTGTTGCCTAACTCGGTTGGTTATAGAAAATATTTGTTTAGCTGTAGCTTCATTTATTTTTTTCCACTGTTCTTGTTTGATTAATTTTGTTTCAGAAAGGTTCCCACGATAATAAAGCTCAAATGGTCTTTGTTCCAATAAAATTTCTTGATTCATCATGCGAATGGCCGACAGTTTCCCACTAAAGCGATCAAAATAAAATTGAGCGAAAATCCTATCTGTTAACTGAACAATAGGCCTGGTAATTAGATCCTCGTCAGTTAGTTCAAATCGATAGTAGTTCCTTCCATCTTCCATTTCTATATATTTTCTAAAAGAAATCTCTTGATCAATTTCAGTATAACTCGCTCCTATTTGAAATGGCGATAAATCAGAATCATTTCCAAATGCAAAAATAGAAACTATTTTTTTGTCATTGACCCCAATTTGGTAGTAAGAGTTTGATAAATCATCATAGATCCACCAATCGTAAGAATATTTTGTTGGATCTATCCGATTAGGCTCTCCAAATGCCTTTTCCCAATCTTCTACAGGTTTGCCAATCCAATGATAAATTTGCCCCTTGAACTCAATATAATTAGGATTTGCTTTAGCTGTTACTATAGAAGTCTTCATCCCAACATCATTAGTCCTGTATGTATCAACATCATTTGATTTAATAGTAATGTAGATACTTACGATAAGAACAAAAAAAAGAAAAATAGTGATCCGCAACCATTTCATTTCACACTCTCCCTTTCCCCCTCTACTCTCATTATAATCGGACAAACTATTCAATATGATAAAAAATCAATATAGAAAGGCTCGCCATTTAGGGCGAGCCTTTAGCAATTAAAAAGCTTTTCTTTTTAATGAAGTTCTTCTGTTTCAGATATTTCTTCTAATGCGCGACCAGCTGCTTCGTTAGACATATCATCTAATGCCAAATCACCTAACGCAACAATTCCTACTAGTTTTTGATTTTCAACTACAGGAAGACGTCTAATTTGCTCCTCAGACATTATAGAACTTGCTTCCTGAAGTGTCATGTCAGGGGTTCCAGAGTAGATTCGTTCAGACATTACTTCCTGAATTTCAGTTGAACCAGGTTTTTTGTCTGCATACCCTCTGATAACTAAATCGCGGTCAGTGACTACACCCATAAGGTTTTTACTTTCATCACATACAGGTATAATTCCGACATCTAAATTTTTCATTTTTGTAGCAGCTTGAAAAAGATCATCAGTTGGCTTACAAGTTTCAACTTCCTTCGTCATTATATCTTGAAGCTTTTTCATGAATAATCCCTCACTTTCTTATACTTATTTCAAACCTTAGCATACCCAGATATCAAAAAATCTTTCTAATTTTGGTAAGAATCATGGGGAAATAATTGCAACTCAAACGATTTCATACTATTATTGACTTAGTTATGCTAAGAATTCATAAAAGAGGTGATATCATGAGATTTGAAGAAACAGGAATTGATGGAAAAGTTATTGACTTAAAACCACTTGATCATCTTATGGAGAAACTCGGTTTTGTACGAGCTGGACAATGGGATTATGAACGAGTTACTTATGATTATAAATTCGAATCTCCGATTAAAAATGTTACATATTATTTGCGAGTCCAAGGGTATGCCCTAGAAGGGGATGTCGACCGTAGAAATGCTGTGATAAAACTCTTAACCCCCATCCTCGGAAAGCATTACTACCCACATGGGGTAGAATACGGAGAAGAAGAAGACTTCCCAGAAAACGTTCAAGAGCGTTCTAAATCCCTCTTAAAAGAGGTATCTGAAAAACTTGAAGCTTTCCATCAATAATAGTTAGGCAAGACCGCCACATAACATTTAAGCTGTGAAGGTCTTGCCTTTTTATTTATTCGAATTTTTTACTATTCATTAAGATGTTGACATGCTATATTTAAGGTATTATGTTTGGTTTTTTGAAAGGAGCTACGCAACCATTGTTTCGGTTACCTAAGCGTTTTTGGGTTTATTCCATATTAATCATTTTGTTTATCCTCTCTATTATTTATATTTTGCCTGTTTCTATTCCACTTCTTTTAGCTTTCATAACAGCCCTCATTTTAAATCCAGCTGTTAGATGGCTTGAATATAGATTCAAACTAACACGAAAATTGGCAGTCATTATTATGTTTCTTTTTTTTATCGGTGTTGTGGGCACTTCTGGATCTTTTATCGTGGTAAACTCCATTAGTCAATTAGTAGATGTAGCTGAACGATTACCTACCTACATCGATAATGTAAATAACCTACTTCTCCAGTGGGAAGAAGATATTGAACTAATTACTGAAGATCTTCCTGAACAATTTATAGAACAGGTTAAACAGTCAATAGAGGATAGTCTTTCTACCTTTAATGACACAATTAATGAATATTTAACCATTGATAACCTCACTTCAATTGCGGCAAGTATTCCAAATTATTTAGTAAGTATTATCGTTTATCTTATTGCATTGTTCTTATTTATGCTTGATCTGCCTAAATTGAAAAGTCAATCTTACAACCTAATGACAGAAAACACCGCTGAAAAGGTTCGTTTTATGAATGCCCGATTATCCTATGTCATTGTAGGTTTTTTAAAAGCTCAGTTCTTAGTAAGTATCATTATCTTTATCGTGTCACTCATTGGATTACTATTCATAATCCCAAATGTTGCATTAATCATGTCACTAATCATATGGATTATTGATTTCATCCCAATTATTGGTTCTATAATTATTCTCGGACCCTGGGCGTTATATATGTTCTTTGCCGGACATTATGTGATGGGAATTAAATTAACGATACTGGCTATTATTTTGTTAACTATACGTCGTACAGTTGAACCAAAGGTAATGGGCCATCATATTGGACTATCCCCTTTAGCAACTCTTATTGCTATGTATCTAGGACTTAAATTGTTAGGTATATTAGGTTTTATTATTGGACCATTACTTCTTATTGCTTTTAATTCTGCTAAAGAAGCTGGAATTATTAAGATCAATTTTAAAATTTAAATGAAATAATTATAGAAATAAGCTTGTGGAGTAATACTCTACAAGCTTATTTATTTAATTCTTTTATAAAGTGAAGTATAGATTTTTCTTGTTTTATTTGTAAAAAACCGAACGTACGAAGAATCCGTTGCGAAATTATATTTGAGATATCACATTGAGCATGTATCTTTTGGTAACCTTTACTTTTTGCCCAATCTAACAATAAAGGAATAGCTTCTTTTATATAGCCGCATTTTCTAAAGGATGGACATATATAATACCCCAACTCCAGTTCTTTCTTCATTACAAGGCCATGGAACCCTATATGACCAACCACTGTATTTTCTAACTTGCTGTAGATAACCCACGGACCTAAGCCGAAATGTGTAGGATCCTTCTCTAGCTTTTCCAAATAGAACGGAAGATTTGCTAGGAGTGCATCATCAGGCCATTCTTCATGATATTTAATCTTCCTACTTTGGTACCAATTATAAGTATCTCTTTGTAACATTACTCCGTCTTCATTTCCAAGAGGAAAAACCACAATCCTATTTGTATGAATTTCACCAATCAATAAAAAAACCACCCCTCCTATAGAAAAAAAGATCTGCCACTAGATAGCTGCAGATCTCCTTTGTACTATGTACCCAATATAGCTTTCAACATACTTGTGGTCTCTCCGCCCTCGTAAAGGATATATAAGAGAAAGTAAACAACAACACCTGTTATTGCAGTAAAAAACCACACAATACTTGTAACTGGTCCCCATTTTCGATGCTTTGAAATTTTTCGTTTAAAAGCAAGGGTTAGAGTTACGAGACCAAATATTCCTCCTGTTGTAGCAAGAAAAATATGGAAAACAAGAAAAATAGTATAGGGCGTTTTTAACTCATCTGGTCCCCCAAAACTTGTATTACCTACAAATATTGTCCTTGACATATAGATAATAAAAAACAAAAGAGCACTTAATGCAGCTAAAATCATAACAGTTCTATGTTCTTTTTTTCTCCCTTTTACGATCAAGGTCCAACCGATGGCTATCAAGATGGCGCTTAACACAATTAAAAAGGTACTTATCGTTGGTAATAGTGGCACTATTATTCCCCTTTCTCTTTCTATTTTAATTGGAAGAACCAGATGGAATTGGATCAATAGTATTCTTTTCTTGACTAACCCACTTAAAGAAAATAATTCCTAAATAGGTTCCATAAACAATTTCTTGAGTTATTTTCATTATAATTCCGCCAAGTTGCTGATCATACAGAATGGAAATTGGTGAAAATAATTCAGGACCACTTAATGTTAATCCACTTAATACATCTTGTGGCACACATAGGGATAAGGCATTCATCCAACTTCCTGATTGACTATAAGTTTCGTATAACGGAGTATTAGAAAAAATAATAAGAGCACAAGCCGGTGTTAGCAACACCCCGTTTGCAAAAATATAACCTAGTTTCATTAAGGGGCTTAATGTATTATGCTCTTCTAAAGGAGTAAAAATGGGCCACCATACAGCAAATGCTGCTATTAAAATTACTGTAGTTATTACAGCATGAGCTAATGGGCTCGCTTTAGTAAAGTCAAAGACCTCTGGAATGTGGTAAATCGAAAACAACCCATTAAACAAAAATAAAGCTATTAAGGGCTTGGTAATGATTTTGAATATTGACCGAATGACAGGTATACGTATGAATTTTCTCCAGAATTCAACCGGAATTCCTTTAATTATTAAAGCAGGAAAAACAAGATAATATAATGCCATTTGAGCCATATGGGCTGACAACATTATATGACTAACGAGGTCGACAGGGCTTCCTTTAATGATGTAAAGCAGGAGTAACCCAATATAAAAAGAAAATTTTTGTTTAATGCTTGGATGATCCTGAACTCCAAATTTGTGTCGTAACGGTCCAGTAATTAAAAAATAAGCCAATCCTAACAAAATAACAAACAGAAGATAATAAGGGCTCCATAAAGCTCTAAACCCAAAAATCTGTAATTTTATCCACATGCTGTTCACCTCAACGGTTATTGAAATAATAAAAGATTTGATAGTTTCATTAGTCGCATCATACCAAAAACAGAACCCAAACACCAGTAACAAAAGTGGAACTTCAATCAAGTGGCCGTCCCCACAGATTGTTAGCACCCAAGGGCCTTCGCTTGTTTCTGCGAAGTAGCTCTATGTAGCTTTCCTTTGTACGATTACTCGGGGCAAAAACTTCGAAGATTACTCGATGGAGCTTTTTCGCTGAGCTAGACAAATTTTATGCTTTCTTATCTTGCATAGAAAAGACTGGAGGGAAACCTCCTCCAGTCTCTTCAATTGAAGATTTACCACCAAACAATGGTAGATAATGCTGCAACTGTCAAAATTGCAACAAAAATCCCCGAAAATATAAACAAAGATGGTGCTTCATGCCCTTTTGTATTCATGTGCATAAAATAATACAGTTGGAAAATAACTTGCACAACTGCAAGCAGCAAAATTAAAGGAATGGTAAACATTTTTTCAATATCTGCCATCACTGCTGAAAAAGCAATAATGGTAAACACAATCATTAGAGTGAAAGTTATGACTTGATACCGCATCTCTTCACGATTTTTTCTTTTATGAAACTGTACATGTTCGTCTGAATGAGTAGTATGGTTTTCTCCTGTAGCCATTTATTACCCCACCTTTCCCATTAGGTACACAACCGTAAAGATAAAGACCCAAACTACATCAATGAAGTGCCAATATAGGCTTGCTACATAAAATTTAGGTGCATTATACAGATCCAAACCACGTTTAGCATTTCTAAACATTAATGTTAGAATCCATAAAAGTCCAAAAGCTACGTGTCCTCCATGGAATCCAACTAGTGTATAGAATGCTGATCCAAACGCAGAGGATTGGAAAGTATGACCATATTCATGGACATAATGATAAAACTCATAGATCTCACATCCTAAGAAGGCAAGACCTAATATGACCGTAACGCCTAACCAAACCTGCATTTTCCTAAAATCATTATTTCTCATATGATAAATGGCATAGACGCTTGTCAAAGAGCTAGTTAGAAGAAGCATAGTCATAACAAATACCAATTCTAATCCAAATAATTCTTTAGCAGGTGTTCCATCTAGATGTTGATTTCTGAGAGCGAGATAGGTTCCAAAAAGACTAGCAAATAAAACCGTCTCACCACCAAGGAAAAACCAAAAGCCTAAAAATTTATTCTTACCTTCTAATGTAGCTTTTTCTGGATGCTCAGGAAAGGTCTCTGGCTTTAAAGTATGTTCACTCATTATTTCCCAGCCCCCTCTTCTAACTCTTCTTTATGAATATGGTAACCATGGTCATCGATAACGGAACGTAAGAACATAGAGCCGAATGTTATTCCCATTCCAACGATCGCAACGATCCACCATCTACTATTATCAACTTGGAATGTAAATCCAAACGCTGCAATAAACAAGCCCAACGCTATCATAAAAGGTAAAATTGAAGAGTTTGGCATATGAATGTCGTTTACAGGTTCAGCAGGTGTCATCTCTTTTCGTCCCTCTGACTTTTCAACCCAATATGCATCCAATCCTCTTACTAAAGGTAATTGCTTAAAGTTATAAAATGGTGGTGGTGATGGAATTGTCCACTCAAGTGTACGGCCATCCCACGGATCATCCGGTGCAGGTTCACCTTTACGTGCTGTATAAATGACGTTATAGATAAAAATAATCGCTCCAATCGCCATTAAGAAAGCACCAATTGTGCTAATCAAGTTTCCAAGTTCTAGACTTTGACCCTCATGGAAAACCCAGTATCTTCTTGGCATACCCATCAATCCCAAGAAATGTTGAATAAAGAAAGTTAAATGGAAGCCAATAAAGAATGGCCAAAAAGCAAGTTTTCCCAATTTTTCATTTAAAACTTTTCCAAACATTTTAGGCCACCAATAAGTAAGACCAGCAAAGATTCCGAATACCACACCACCAACAATTACATAGTGGAAGTGAGCAACTACAAAATAAGTATCATGATAAACTAGGTCTGCAGGTGCCACCGCAAGCATTACTCCCGTCATACCTCCGATTACAAAGGAAGGGATAAAGGCAACAGACCAAAGCATAGGAGTAGTCATTTTAATATTTCCGCCCCACATTGTTAACAACCAGTTAAAAATCTTTATTCCTGTAGGTACAGCAATAGCCATAGTTGCTACTGCAAAAATAGAATTAGCCACAGGCCCTAGTCCAGTTGCAAACATATGGTGTGCCCATACCATAAATCCTAAAAATCCAATGAGTACTGTTGCGAATACCATTGAGGAGTATCCAAACAATCTTTTCTTAGAAAACGTACTAATAACATCACTAAACAAACCAAACACAGGGAGTATCAAAATGTATACTTCAGGATGTCCAAATATCCAGAAAAGATGCTCCCAAATAATTGCATTTCCACCCATTCCAGCATCAAAAAAGTTAGAACCGAATAAACGATCAAACATCATTAAGAACAATCCAACAGTTAAGGCTGGGAAGGCAAACAAAATGAGTGCACTAGTTACAAAGGAAGCCCATGTAAAAAGTGGCATTCTCATATAAGTCATTCCAGGTGTACGCATATTGATAATGGTAACAAGGAAGTTAATTCCTCCCATTAATGTTCCAGCCCCAGAAATCTGAAGCCCCAATGTGTAAAAGTCAACACCGTGATCCGGTGACATGATCGATAATGGTGCATAAGCAGTCCAGCCTGCATCAGGCACTTCCCCAAAAAACCAAGATACATTAAGGAATAATCCGCCAAATAGGAACAGCCAAAATCCTAGTGCATTTAAAAATGGGAAGGCTACATCACGAGCCCCAATTTGCAAAGGAACTACGGCGTTCATTAAAGCAAAAATCAATGGCATAGCAGCCAAGAATATCATGGTTGTACCATGCATTGTAAACATTTCATTATATACTTCTGCACTGACAAAAGCATTGTCTGGAGAAATTAGCTGAATTCTTATAATAAGTGCTTCCAATCCACCTAGAAGGAAGAAAAAACCACCGCCAATTAAATATAAAATCGCAATTTTTTTATGATCGACAGTGGTCAAATAGTCCCAAAGGACGGCGCCGAAGCCACGGTTTTGTGCAATCGCTGTACTCACGCTTTTTGACCTCCCTTATTCATTTTTATCGTCGATTTTTAATTGTTGTAGGTAATCAGCAATTTTACTTGCTTCTTCCTTTGTAAGACCGACGTTAGGCATTTTATTTCCTGGTTTTACATCCTGTGGATCTGAAAGCCATTCAACTACATTTTCTTTAGTATTATCTGTAAACCCTGCAACCTTTGATCGATTTCCAAAGTTAGTTAAGTTTGGACCTGTTTGAACCTGTGACCCTGCATCAACTGCGTGACAGCCAATACAACTTTTTTCTTGGAAAAGCTGTTGCCCTTCAAGTGCTGTAGTTGTTTCAGGTTTTTCATCCGCACTTTCTGCTTTCATTCCACTTACCCAGTCTTCATACTCTTCTGGAGAAACAGCTATTACTTTAAAGTCCATTAAGGAATGTGAATCTCCACAAAACTCAGTACATTTCCCCTCATAAACACCCTCTTCGTACGCAAGAAGGGTCATTTTATTCTCATTCCCCCCTGGATTAGCGTCCATTTTCCCCGCTATAGAAGGCAACCAGAAGGAGTGAATCACATCATCTGAACGAAGTTTTAAATAAACGCGAGTATCTGTCGGGATATACATATCTTGACTCGTCTGAATTTCTTCATTTTCATAATTAAAATGCCACCAGAATTGCTTTCCTGTAACTTGAATGACAATGGCATCTTCCGCTTGATCAGCAGGAGGTTCAGCGTCTGCAAGCTCAAATGTGGTAATGACAGTTGGCACCGCTAACACTAATAAAAGCAATATCGGTATGACGGTCCAAACAATTTCAAGAAGATGATTTCCTTCCTTTTGCTCAGGAATAAAATCTTCTTGCCCCTTTTTTTGACGATAACGAATAAGTACGAAAGTATAAATTGTCATAACGACAAGAAAAACTCCGACCATCACATAGATACTTAACATCATGAGGTCGTACAATGTTTCAGCGCCTTCTCCTTTTGGTTGTAAAGCGCTTAGGTTTGGTTCTCCACATCCAGTCAGAAATAGTGCAATGAGACCAAATATGAACAGAGCTTTAAACTTTCCCATCCATCCTTTCATTCATTAAACCTCTCTTTCTCTAAATAGTTCTCTTTTATTTCTATAAGAAAAACCGATCTACATACCTTTTAAACTATAGATTGGTTTTTATTATTAAAAAATGAATCAACTTAAAAATGGTATTGGTAAAGTAACAATTACCATTGATGAAAAGAGTATCGTTAAATAATTTAAGGAGTATACAAACATTAAGGTTGCCCATTTTATTTCATTTTTCATAAATAACCCCATTAAACTTAAAACAAACCACCCTACGGATAAAATTGTAGCTAAAACAACAAAGAAAGTGCCCAGTGAGCCTAAGTAAAACGGTAACGGTAATAAGCATGAAACGTAGACAATCATTTGTCGTTTCGTAATGGAAAACCCGTGAACTACTGGCAACATTGGAATACCAGCGGCTCTATATTCTTCCGTTTTCTTCATGGCTAATGCAAGAAAATGCGGAGTTTGCCAAATAAACATAATTAAAAATAAAATCCAAGCTGTAATATCTAGATTAGGGTCAATAGCAGCCCATCCAATAAGTGGTGGAACTGCACCGGAAAAACTTCCAATAACTGTATTTAAAGTATACCTTCGTTTTGACCACATAGTATACAGCACCACATAAGTAAACCACCCAAAAAAACCTATCAATACAGCTGACCAATTTACCATCGCTAGAAAAAAGAGACCTAATAAAGTTAATGAAATACCTATTCCTAAGATAGCTTGTAAGGATATAGTTCCTGTTACGGTTGGTCTTGCCTTAGTTCGTTTCATAAGATGATCAATATCACGATCATAGTAATTATTTAAGACACATCCCCCTGCAATAATTAGGGAACTCCCAGCCATTGTATATAGAAAAGGTTTCCAATAAAGTAGGAATCCTCCAGTTCCAGTAAAATGCACCGCTAACCAAAAGCCTGCAAATGTTGTAATTAGATTAGAATTTATGATTCCTATTTTAATTAGTGCTAAAAAGTCATTCCATAGTGCGGAAAAATTAGTGGTATCATTGGATTTATTTAATACTTTAGTGTCAACAACCCTTGGTTGATTCATTGTGGCTACTCCCTCCCACTTTCCCATTTTCAATTTTAATACTACCCCTTTATTGGAAAGCGATTGTAATGATATAGTTTTAACCTTAAAACCGCATGCTATCCGAGTTCAACATACAAATGTATTGTACCATGATTTTTTATTTCTATCTAATTAATCACATTTTTATCGTAATTTGTGACATTTAAGTGAACTTTTCATCTTTTTATTGATTAAAATTCCCCTACCGCTAAAAAGAAATAATAAAATTATCCCTATTTATTTCTAGCAAACAACTTTTTTCAATGCAAGTGTTTTTTTGTTTTTAATAGTGAAAATAGTGTTAAATAATGATACGATATCTTTTGTGTCAAGAGAATAGATCAATATGGATTTTTATTTTCCACCCTCTTAAATGCGGAGGGATATATTTTGCTCAAATCTTTCAGTTTATATTAAAATGGTTAAGTGGGTGCATCAAAATCACCCACTTAAGATGCTGGATTTTTAAATGGAAGTCCAAGTAAAACGAGGTGCTAGGATATGCTAAAATTTTTAAAGATTCTATCTGTCATAACAACCATTGGAATGGTATTTGTTTTAATAGGTGGAGCACTGGTAACAAAAACGGAATCCGGAATGGGATGTGGATCAAGCTGGCCATTATGCAACGGAGAGATTATCCCCTCTAACATTACAACAGAATTAGTTATTGAGTTTAGCCATCGTGCTGCCTCTGGTTTTGTAGGAATTTCCCTGCTTATTTTGTCATACCTAGCTTGGAAATATATTGGACATATTCGTGAAACAAAAATTTTAGTTGTGCTATCATTGATGTTTTTAATTTTACAGGGATTGATTGGAGCAGCTGCTGTGGTATGGGGGCAATCTGACTTTGTTCTAGCCATGCATTTTGGAATTTCTCTAATTTCTTTTGCTACAATATTTATTCTTATGTTACTGATTTTTGAAATCGATTTAAAGTTTGATGCTCAATCCCTTCATATTCATAAATCTTTGAGAAAGCAGTTTTATGGACTAACTATTTATACCCTAATAGTCGTTTACACCGGCGCTTTAGTCCGCCATACCTCAGCTAGTTTAGCTTGTTCAAACTGGCCCTTATGCGGTATTGGAATAAACTCCTGGTCTTTTTATGAATGGGTACAAATGGGGCATAGATTAGCGGCAGGCCTACTTTTTATTTGGGTAACCATTCTGCTTTTCAAAGTAAGTAAATCCTATAAAAATAGCAAAGTTATGTATTATGGATGGTGGGCGGCTTTTGGTTTGATCTTCCTACAAGTTATATTAGGCGGACTTATCATTTTCACAAAATTGAACCTGATTATAGCACTGCTTCATGCCTTTATTATTTCTTGTTTTTTTGGTCTATTGAGCTATTTCCTTTTATTATCTTCCAGAAGTGCACGATCTGAAAAAAACCAGTAAGTTCTAAAAAACGAGGATATCCATTTGGACACCCTCGTTTTTTTATTCAAACTCTATTAACAAATCTCCGACATGAATGGCTTCACTGTTTTTCACATAAATATCTTTGATTCTTCCATCAAATGGAGCTTGGACAGTTGTTTCCATCTTCATAGCTTCTGTAATCATAATATGATCACCTTTTTTCACCTTTTCTCCGGGGTCTACCAATACTTTTAGAACCGTTCCTGGCATCGTTGCCCCTATATGCTTTGAATTGTTTTTATCTGCTTGAGGACGTTTAACTACAGTTGCTTTAATACTGCGGTCTTGAATAACAACCTCACGAGCTTGACCGTTCAATTCAAAATAAACTATTCTAGTCCCATCCAACTGCGCCTCACCAATAGAAACAAGTTTCACGATTAAGGTCTTTCCTTGTTCAATTTCAACTTCAATCTCTTCCCCTAACCTCATACCGAAAAAGAAAGTTGGTGTATCAAGTACAGACATATCACCATATTGCTCCGTAAAACGATGATAGTCATGAAAAACCTTAGGATATAAAGCACTCGTAATTAAATCAAAGCTGGTTACTTGTCTTCCCAATTGGTGAAAGAGGGTATCTCTTAATTCGCTGAAATCCACTGGTTCTAACAACTCGCCAGGACGTGTAGTTATCGCATCACGTCCTTTTAAAATAATGCGCTGAATCTCTTGTGGAAACCCTTGATAGGGCTGTCCTAAATGACCTTGGAAAAACTCAACCACAGAATTCGGAAAATCAAGTGTTTCTCCATGATCATAAATATCATCTTCTGTGAGGTTATTTTGAACCATATATAGAGCCATATCCCCAACTACCTTACTAGAAGGTGTAACTTTTACAATGTCACCAAATAAGTCATTGACTCGACGATACATAGATTTCACTTCGTCCCAGCGATCCTCCAATCCAACCGCTTTAGCCTGCTGTTGAAGGTTACTGTATTGGCCTCCAGGCATTTCATGCTCATAAACCTCTGAATGTGGAGCATTCATACCGCTTTCAAATACATGATAATATTTTCTAATGTCCTCCCAATAATGACCTAATTGCTCATAGGACTGAATAGAAAGATTAGGTTTTCTTTCAGAACCTTGAAGAGCATAATAAAGGCTATTGGCACTTGGTTGGGATGTTAATCCAGCCATCGTTCCTGCAGCAACATCTACTACATCAACACCTGCTGCAATGGCCCTTGCATAAGTGTAAATTCCATTTCCACTTGTATCATGGGTATGAAGGTGAATAGGAATATCAATGGATTCCTTTAATGTTGATATAAGTTGATAAGCAGCCTCTGGCTTCAATATACCAGCCATATCTTTAATTCCAAGAATATGTGCACCAGACTCCTGAAGCTCTTTCGCCAGATTTTTATAATAAGTCAAATTGTACTTTGGACGACCCAAGTCCAATATATCACCTGTATAACAAATGGTTGCCTCTGCAATCTTATTTTGTTGACGGACAGAGTCAATAGCCACTCTCATGCTATCTACCCAGTTTAGGCTGTCAAAAATTCTAAATACATCTATTCCTGCCATTGAGCTCTTTTCAACAAATTCACGAATTAGATTATCAGGATAATTTTTATACCCTACCGCATTGCTCGCTCTTAAAAGCATTTGAAGTAGAACATTAGGCATATGTTCTCGAATTTTTAATAACCTATCCCATGGATCCTCTTTAAGGAAACGATACGCAACATCAAAAGTTGCACCTCCCCACATTTCTACAGAAAATAAATTTGGTAAAAGTCGTGCGGTGGGTTCTGCTATGGATACCAAGTCTTTTGTTCTCATCCTTGTAGCAAGTAAGGATTGATGAGCATCCCGGAATGTCGTATCTGTTAATAAAACTTCCTTTTGCTCTTTTAGCCATCTAGCAACACCATCAGGACCTTCTACTTCTAGGATTTGTTTAGTTCCACTTGGAATAGGCTCAGAGTACTTCACCTTTGGCATCCTAGGTTTTGAAAATAATGGTTTCTTAGATGGTTTTAGTCCTTCATAACCATTGATGGTAACATCTCCAATATAGGAGAGCATCTTCGTTCCTCTGTCTTTCCTTTTAGGAAAAACAAACAACTCAGGAGATTGATCAATAAATGTTGTATCGTACTCCCCGGATATAAACTTTGGATGTTTGACCACATTTTCAAGGAATGGGATGTTAGTTTTTATACCTCTTATTCGGAATTCCCTTAAGTTCCTTACCATTTTCTGTGCTGCCTGTTCAAACGTAAGAGCATAAGTAGATAGTTTCACAAGTAAAGAGTCATAGTAAGGGGAAATAATGGCCCCTTGGAATGAATTACCTGCATCTAAACGGACACCAAAACCTCCTCCTGATCGATAGGCAGCGATTTTCCCAGCATCAGGCATAAAGTTATTTAACGGATCTTCTGTTGTCACTCGCGATTGGATTGCGTATCCATGTAAATGAATATTTTCCTGAGTAGGTATCCGTACTTTTTCCGAATGAAGTTCTAAGCCCTGGGCAACGAAAATTTGAGATTGAACAATATCGATCCCAGTGACTAACTCCGTAATAGTGTGCTCTACTTGAACACGTGGGTTTACTTCAATAAAATAAAAATCTTGATTAGTTACAAGAAATTCAACTGTACCCGCATTAACATAATTTACATTTTTCATTAAGGATACAGCAGCCTGACATATTTGGTCACGCAACGTCGGAGATAAGTTAACACTAGGCGCTACTTCTACTACCTTTTGATGTCTTCTTTGGACAGAACAATCACGATCATATAAATGAACAAGATTACCAAAATGGTCTCCCATGATTTGAACTTCTATATGTTTTGGTTTTTCAATCAGCTTTTCCACATAAACTTTGTCGTCTCCAAAAGCTGCTTTAGCCTCGGATTTTGCCCGTTCAAATGATTCCTTTAATGAATTTTCATTTCTAACAATTCTCATTCCGCGGCCGCCACCGCCCAGGGAAGCTTTAATAATAATCGGATAGCCTGCTGTTTTTACAAACTCTTCAATTTCTTCTAAAGATGTAACAGGACCATCTGTACCGGGTATAACTGGGATACCAGCCTTAATCGCTTGTTCCCTTGCTTTCACTTTATCACCAAACATGTCTAAATGATTAACAGAAGGACCAATAAAGATAATCCCTTCTTCTTCACATCTTCTTGCAAAGTGAATATTTTCAGATAAGAACCCATAACCTGGATGAATAGCATCCACTCCAACACTTTTGGCAATTTCAAGGATTCCCTCAATATCCAAGTAGGCATCAATCGGCTTTTTATCTTCCCCCACAAGATAAGCTTCATCAGCTTTATATCTGTGATAGGAACCGGAATCTTCTTTTGAATAGATTGCTACAGTTCTAATATTTAATTCATTACACGCACGAAATACACGTATAGCTATTTCGCCTCGGTTTGCTACTAGTATTTTTTTTATTTCCTTTGATCTGCCCATATTTTTCCTCCTTTAGGTTTAAGATGATGTACATTAGATACTTCATCAGGGATTACTTGTTTAATAGGTTGGTGTGACTCTTGAAAGCGGACATTCAAAGCGATATTATTCAAAATGCCCATCGCCCCCATTAGCACTAATATAGATGAACCTCCATAACTAATAAAAGGCAATGTAACTCCTGTTATTGGAAGCAACCCACTGGCTGCTCCCATATTCACAAAGGATTGAATTCCAACCATAGAAGCTATTCCAATTGCTAACAAACTTCCAAACTGATCCTCACATTTTCTTGAAATATAAAAACCCCTTAGAACTATGGCTGTTAGCAGTGCAATTACAGTTCCTACCCCAATAAAACCCAGTTCTTCCCCTATTACGGCTATAATAAAATCGGTATGGGCCTCCATCAAATACCCTAATTTTTGCACACCTTGTCCAAGTCCAACTCCATTTATTCCTCCTGTTCCAATGGCAATCAGAGATTGTATAAGGTGATATCCAGCTGAGTCCGGATAGTCAAAAGGTTGAAAAGCACCAGTAAATCTCGATAGCACTTCCTCTGTTGCTAATTTTGGAATAGCAAGTATGACTATCACCACACCAGATAGGATTAGAAACAACAAATGACTAAATCTTATTCCAGAACTAATGATAATAGCTGCTCCTATAAAGGCAATAATAGAGGCCGTTCCAATGTCAGGTTGTTTTAATATAAGTCCTAACATAATGACAAGGATGATGAGAGGGGGTAAGACAGCCTTGTTGAAGTTATCAATGTAATTTTCTTTTTTTGCATAAATAGCCGATAAATATATAATAACAGATAATTTAGTTAATTCTGAAGGTTGAATATTAAAAAATCCTAAATCGATCCAAGATTTTGCATTATTTCTTACCTCTCCAAAAAAAAGAACAAAAATGAGGAGAGAAATAGTACCTAATACAATGAGCTTTACTAACCTTTTATATTTACTATATGGAAATAGAGTCGTAAACACAAGTACTAATAAACCTAAGACAAACCATTTCAGTTGTTGAAGTAGATAATAATTGCTGGGCAAATCATATTTAACAACAACCATCACCATGCTTGCACTGTACACCATTAGAACTCCGACTGCTGCAAGGATGATTGGAGAAATAAATAGGATAAAATCAATATGTTTCCACTTTTTCATAATAAAAATCTTCCTTCATATGTACATTTTATAAGAAAAGCTTAAGCGCACTCCGTAACAAGAAAAGCGCTTGTTCCTGCGAAGTAGCTCTATGTAGCTTTACTTAGTGCGATTACTCGGGGCAAAAACTTCGAACATTGCTCGATGGAGCTTTTTCGTTGGAGCTAGACTAATTTTCTAACAACTTATAAATTCTAATAGTTAGAATACTTGGTATTTTCTGTGCCCACTGAATCAGAAAAGAAAGTTCTTTTTTGTGAAAAAAAACTCAAATTACAACAAAGTCGTAATTTGAGCTTTTTATTAAGATCCATTAGCTGCCGTTTCGTGTAAAGTGTCCAATTGCCTCTCTAAGTTTCCTAAGAGCAGTCGACCTTCTTCTTCCGTGATCAACTTTAATCGCACCGCAAAGTCTATCTCACGAGATAACCCAAACATTTGTGTATCCAATACCTCTTCGTATAGAGGACATTGGGGCATGGTTAAATTATCCATTTGAACCTTTATTAGCCGTAATATTTTATCGGCATCAGCCTTTAGAAGGGCATAGGCCTGTTCGCGATGGTTAATCGCAACTTCTGATGAAGACATGGGAATCCCCTCCATTCAAAACAGACTTTATCTTTATTTATATTACCGTTTCAACAGAAAAATTGCAACAAATCATTTTTAAAAAATAGACAAATCCAACCGTTTCGATAACTTTTCCATTAAATACAGTCCAATGACACTGTTTCCCTTTTTATTTAGCCGAGGACTGTATACACCTATTCCTCCTACCCCTTTAACAGAGCCCATGATTGCCCCAGAAACCCCGCTTTTAGCTGGGATTCCTACTTTAATAGCAAACTCACCGGATGCATCATACATTCCACAGGTTACCATAAAAGTCTTACAAATTTGTGCATAGTGTTCTGAAAGTAGTTGCTTCCCTGACGGGATTGTTTTTCCTCCATTCGCAAAAAAAGCTCCTAATAAAGCAAGTTGATCAATGTTCACTTCCAAAGAACATTGTTTAGTATAAGTATCTAGGATCATTTCCACATCTCCATCAATCACTTTTCCCTGCTTCATAAAATAAAGTAAAGAACGATTTAGAAACGCCGTTTCAAATTCAGATTGAGCGACTCCTTCATTAACATCAACAGTGTCATCACCTAATATTTGATGAATAAAACTTTTGATCCTATTAATTTTACTGTCTGCTGAATTTCCTTTAATCATGGAAGTAACTGCAAGAGCCCCTGCATTTATCATTGGATTTAAAGGGATCGACGGTTTTGATGTCTCCAACTTAATGATGGAATGAAAAGGATCTCCTGTTGGTTCCATACCTACTTTAGAAAAAACATACTCTTCTCCTTGATCAAGTAAAGCAAGAGCAAGTGCCACAACCTTTGAAATACTTTGTAAAGTAAAGGTTTGACATTCTGCACCCGCATGGATCGTTCGACCTTCTATATCAACAAATGATATACCTATACAATTTGCTGGTACTTTTTGTAGTGCAGGAATATAACTAGCCACTTCACCTTGATTGAGAAGCGCCTCTGCTTCTTGAACCCAATCCTCCAATTGCAATTCATATACATTTCCTTTCATGAATGGACCTCCATTTGTGCATGAAGCTGACTTTTTCGATATACTTACCTTAGTTTATACTTTAAAAGAAAGAATTAATAGGGATGGTGGAAAATTATGAATGGAATTATTCAAATTAAAGGAAAAGTTAAATATCCGATCACGTTAGACCCAAGTGTTTGGATTTTTGACGATCGAAAAGTACAATGGGAACAAGCTTTTCAATCCCTTCAGAAAGATGATGAGGATCAAACTGCAAAAAATTACGCAAAGCAGTTTAGCCAAGCCTTATATCAACAAAAATTAGACCCGCCAGTGAACCGAAGTCTTACGAATTTTGAAAAAAAACAGAGCCTTGAGGAATCATTTGTTATACCCATTAAACCTTTTCTTACTAATGCACAGCCTGAAGAATCCAAAGAAGCCTTACTAGACACAACATCAGGTAAAATCACTATTCCCTATTCAAGGTTAGTGGACTCCTTTTTACTTTTTGCAGTGAAAGGAAAACCTATTACAGATGAAGGGCCTGTCCATTTATATTTTGGAGACAAAAGCAACTATGACACCCCTATAAAAGGGATTCAAAATATCATTTTTGAGTAAATAAAGAAGATTCCTCATTTATCCCGCATGACGGTAGCTAACCATGAAGCAAGCTTCACAAACAAGGATGAAAAATTAATGTTTTATTTTCATGGGAGTAATACCCTCCCCTCAATAAGTGAAACGAAAAGAGTAGGCGAGGGATAAACTCTCCGTAAATGTCCGATTGGTTCAATGTCCTTTAGGTCACACCCTTGGGTGCTAACAATCAGTGGGGGACCCCCACTGATTGAAGTTTCACTTTTATCCTGAGGAATCACCTTTTTGGCTACGCTCTCATAGCAAGTCTGCTGCCATTTGAGCTAATTCAGATCTTTCTCCCTTTACCATGGTTATGTGGCCACTTAAACGCTGATTTTTGAATTTTTCAACAACATGCATTAATCCATTATTATATTCATCCAAATAAGGATGATCTATTTGCTGCGTATCCCCTAATAAAACTACCTTACTCCCCTCACCAACTCTGGTGAGAATAGTTTTAACTTCATGTTTGGTTAAGTTCTGAGCCTCATCAATCAGAATCAGTTGCTCTGGTATACTTCGACCCCTAATATAAGTCAACGCTTCAATCTGAATAGATCCCATTCCTGATAATATGGCATCCAATTCTTCACTCTTTTTTACATTAAATAAGAATTCAAGGTTATCATATATTGGCTGAATCCACGGTCTTAATTTTTCCTCTTTTTCTCCAGGAAGGTAACCAAGATCTTTGCCCATTGGGACGACTGGGCGAGCCACTAATAACTTTTTAAATAAGCGCTGATCTTCAATTTGCATTAATCCAGCTGCTAAAGCTAAAAGTGTTTTTCCCGTTCCCGCTTTTCCTACCATAGTAACTAGAGGAACATCTTCAGAAAGTAATAACTCCAAAGCCATTAATTGTTGAACATTTCTTGGCTTTATTCCCCAAATGGGTTCCTGTCCAATTTTTAATTTTACAATTCGATCTTTGTTAGCAGAGACCCTTCCTATAGCAGATTGCGAGGAATTAAATGAATTTCTCATAATGATAAATTCATTTGGGAAAATATAGGGATGGTCTTTTATACTTGTGGAAAGAAATCCATTAGTAAAAAAAGTTGTAAAGTCTTGTTCGGAAACGCTCCACTCTTGGAATCCAGAAAACGAAACATCTTCTTTTACCGCACGTTCATTTAAGAAATCCTCTGCTTTTAAACCAACAGCCTCTGCTTTAACTCGCATGAGAATATCCTTAGATACAAGAATGACCTGACGTTGTGTGTTTAATTGCTTTTCTTCTTCTTGTAGGTTAATTGCAACAGCAAGTATTCGATTATCATTTGTCTTTTCATCAAATACATTTGTGAATTTTTTGAAGGAACGATGGTTGAGTTCAATTTTTAAATTTCCTCCATTTTCTAATTGGACTCCCTGATGTAAATTCCCCCTTTGGCGTAATTTGTCAATCAGTCGTGATACGTATCGAGCATTATGCCCAAGTTCATCCATTTGTCTTTTTTTCGAGTCCACTTCCTCTAAAACAATGGCAGGTATAATGACTTCGTGCTCATCGAACGAAAAGATAGACAGCGGATCCTGAAGTAGTACATTAGTATCAAGAACATATAGTTTTTTCAAAATGAGTGACCTCCTGATTGGATTTCGTCATTCATCCTTGCTAATCCATTTATATGATGAAACGCATAAAGATAGAAGGTTCATTACAAAATAAACAAAAAGGAGGTTTGACTAATGTACTTTAAATATATAAGTATTTTGATGCTGTCTATGCTTCTTATTGCATGTCAGCAGAACGATGAAAATCAAGCAACGAATGAAGAAATACGAGACAACGGTATGATTCATGTGAAAAATTCTGATCCAATTGAACGTGAGGAATTATCTAACCAAGAGATTGCGGATCGATTAGCTAACATAGCAGACCGTATGCCTGATGTTGACCGTGCTACCGCCATAGTAGCAGGGCCCTATACAGTTGTAGGAATTGAAGTAGATAAGGATTTTGATCGTTCGAAGGTAGGATCGATCAAATATACAGTAGCGGAAGCTGTCCATAAAGATCCTTATGGTCGTGAGGCGATTGTAGTAGCCGACCCAGATGTGGTAGAGAGAGTGGAGCATATGGGAGACAAAATGGCTCAAGGCCATCCTGTACAAGGAATTATTGATGAGCTCTCAGCCCTTGTAGGTAGAATCATGCCAGAAGTACCCGTTCCCGAACAACCTCAAGAGCCCAATCAAAATAAAGAATCACTTCCTGAAGATCAAGAAGAAAATTTAGATAACATTCAAGAAGACCAATCTAATCAACAAATGGAATAAGAAAAGCGCAAGCACCCTTCGAAACAAAAAAATCATTTGTTTCTGCGAAGAAGATCTAAGTAGCTTTCCTTACTGCGATTCCCAGTAGCAAAATTAAGATAAACTCTTCCCGCTGAAGCTAGACAGGTTTTATACTTTCCTTTTGAAGAAGGAGTCGATTTAATCATCGACTCCTTCTTTTTAAACAATCTTTAAGGCCTCCATAACTTGACTATCCAAATTTGATGCCGCATTCAAATCATATGTTTTTTCATATTCCGGACCACTGGTTATCTTTGATCCATAAAACATAACATCACGCACCTCGTCAATTTCGACTTCTACTTTCGCCAACTTTAATGGAATTCCTTTCATTTTTTCAAATACCACTTTGGCTCGCCCACCTATTGAATAGGTCGACCCATCTCCAATCAATGTGAAAGTTACATTTGTATTATGTAATATATTGGTTAAAATCCTGGAACGATTATCCACAGCAAACACCAAGGTATTTGGAGTAGGTGCATAAATCCAACTTATCGCATTCATCATTGGTATATTTTTTTCAAAATCAATCGTTGACAATAACATATATCTTTCCGCTTGAAGAAGACTGAATTGACTTTCATTCAATTTATTTTCTACTTGATTCGGCATATAAATGCCTCCTTCCTCTTAATTCGGATCTTTTACAATTTCGTGTTATAATTATATCAATTGAATCGATTGTGTTCCAATATTGACTTAGCCTATATATCAGAGGTGAAAAAAATGCGTGTTAAATGTTTATTATGTGATGAAGTAGAATCTATAAATGGTAGTTCTTTACAAGCAAAAAAATTAAGAAGTCTTCGAACTTTTTTTTATCTATGCCAAACATGTAATGACAGAATCGGTGAAAAAACTAAAGTTCGCAAGGCTACTGGACAATTCCGAGAATATAGAGAAAAGAAAAACGATCCGTATATAAGCTAACCGGGCCATATAGGCCCGGTTTTTTTTCGTAAGACAGTATAAAATCTATCTTATCTCAGTTTTTTCCAGAGTAATCACAATAGCCAATTCGACTCTAGTCGATAAAGTCAACATCCTTGAAGAAGGTTCGGTAAAAAAAGCGACATCGTGTAGGGACTGTGATTACTCGTCCCACCGAAATGATTCGCAACGCCTACGTGACCCACAAGAGATGCTTCTAAGAATTTACTTCGCAGAAATAAGTGATTTTCTTGTTTCGAAGGGCGCTTGCGCTTTTCTTATTCATTATAATTTTTAAATTTGTGTGGTTCTTTTTTAATTTGATCATTAATTAATTCAATGAGTTCTGATGGAAAACGCAGTTTTCTTTCCTCATTTTCTTTTGTACAAGTTACAAAGTATAGGTCTTCTTCTTTTTTAACTTCTATGTTTTTCACTTTTTGCTCTTCGATTAGGAGCTTTTTAAAAAATTGAGCGGTCTCCTGTGCCGAGTGGTCGTCTGGTCTATCATCAGCGACTAACTGGATAGATAACCAATTGTATACCGCATCTTGTAATGATTGCACAATCATTCCCCCTTGTTAAATACTTGTCTTTTCTTGCTTCTCCCTTTCCCTGTGTAGGCGGAATCGATATATTCCAAGGAAAACAGCTGATCCTAATAATCCTTCAGCTATCGGTAATGTTAAGCCTAGAGGGACAGTTAAAAATAGGCACCCTATAACTAACACTAAATATACAACTGCCGATTTTAACAAAGGTAACTTTTTTGCAAATCCAAGTTTGTAGGTAATAATTGCAGAAACTAAAATTACTAAATACAAAACAAATGCTCCTAGAATTAATTCACCTTCAAAATATTGAAAAACAGTGCGAGCAACTGGCCATAAATCATCAGGTGTAGTGATTGCGTTCGACGAATCCATACTGACTCTCCTTTAATATTCTATACATCCACCTTATCATACTAAAAATATAAAGAAAAATCACGTGAAAATGTAAATCAAATCTAGTATAGTTAATAATTGAGTAAATAAATTTAAAAAGGGAGAATGTTATGAAAAAAATACAAATAACACCTTTGATTCTAGCGTTTCTAGTTATTATCAGCTTTTCTATAGTTGGAGTAACCATTGCCTATCGAAGTATTCTTTGGTCTAGCTTCTTTTTACTTGTAGGGTTTGGAGTTATGGGATATGGAATGGGCCAAAAAAGGAAAACCTCAAAAAGATAATCCATCGTTACACCGATGGATTGTCTTTTAACTGAATGTACTGCTCCGTAATTTCTTTGTGTATCGAAGGATGACTTGAAACGATTGAATTATTACCCTCCAAAGAGATGGCTGATCCATCTGCTCTAGAAGTAATGCCTCCAACTTCTTCCACGATCACAATACCAGCCGCTATATCCCATGGTGCCAACTTCATAGTTACATATCCGTCCATTATACCTTCTGCCAGATAAGCAAATTCTAACGCGGCGGAACCGTATGATCTTGTGCCCCTCACATCTTTGATCAGTTTTTGAATCGATTCATGTTCAACTCTCCAATTTTCGGTAGCCCAAAATCCATTAATCCCTAGTATAGATTCCTTTAGTTTTCTTTTACCAGAAAACCTTCCTAAAGGACTTCCATTTTTAAAAGCCCCAGCGCCTTTTCTTGCTTCATAAAGAACATCTGACATAACGTCATAAATTAACCCAATCATACCTACTCCGTCGTGATAGACACCAACCGAAATGGCAAAGTTTCGTTTTTGGTGTACAAAGTTGATAGTCCCATCAATAGGGTCAATAAACCAAACAGTTCCAGACAAGGTTGCTTCCTGGTCTCCAAAACCTTCTTCACCAATGATTTTATGACTCGGATAAGAGTCTCTTATTTTATTTACAAAAAACTCCTCTGTGGATTTATCTATCTCTGTAACAAGGTCATTAGCATTAGATTTAGTTTCAATAAGCATCGGCTTATCTAGAGAGTCTCGGATAGCCCCACCTGCTTCATATACCCATTTTTTTGCTTGCTCATGAATAGATTCAAAATTTTTGTCTATCATTAACTTGACTCCTTTGTTATTAGTTCCATTCTGATTACCTTTAATAATATGTACCAAAAAAAACTTTTTTGATCAAATAATACAATTTGTATCATCTATAAGCCTGATTAATTGGGACAAGATGCAGCCTATGATAAAATATAGTTCAAAAAGGAGGTAGAAAAATGTCGATACAAGGATTTAATAAAGACGATTTTTCCGCTTTTTATATTGATGGATTAGACGAAAGAATGGCAGCTATACAGGAAAGAATTCAGCCTAAATTCAAGGTTCTTGGGGAAAACTTAACCAATTACTTAAGTGAAGCTCTGAATCAAGAAATGTATTTACATATCGCAAAGCATGCTAGGCGCTCTGTTAATCCTCCAAAAGATACTTGGCTAGCTATTGCACATAATAAAAGAGGTTATAAAAAACACCCTCATTTCCAGCTTGGTTTATTCGATGATCATCTCTTTATCTGGCTCGCTTTTATTTATGAATTACCCCAAAAGGAAAACACAGCAAGGGCTTTTTTAGAGCATTTAGAGGATGTAAAGAAGACCATACCTTCTCATTATATGATCTCGTTAGACCATACACAAAAAGAAGCAAAACCAGTATCGGATTTTGATTTAGAAAAAGGATTGATACGTTTTAGAGATGTAAAAAAAGGAGAATTTCTAGTTGGTCAACATATAAGTTCTGATGACCCTCTCGTCCAAAATGGAGAAAAACTGGATGAAATCGCAAAAGAAACTTATAATACTCTGTTACCATTATATAGAATGTCCTTAACCGTAGAATAAGCAAAAGAACATTCAATGACTAGAAAAACTGGCTTATCGTTAAAGGGATTCTTGAAAGCGTATTTTACTTTCTTAGAAGCCCCTTGTACTCTTGAGTTGAGTGCAAGTCCTAATGGCGAAAGCCTTAGTTTTACTTATGCTATCACAACTAAGTTATAAATTCTGAAAGTAAAATCAAAGAGGCCTTATTGGCCTCTTTTTACATTTTAATTTTCGTTTGAGAATCTTCTTTAGCTTTTTTCACCACTGGAAAAGCCGCATATCCAGAATCCTGTTCAAAATAACACTCCCTTTTAAAGATGGCTCATTCGATGCTTAATATCATCTGCTTCTGTTTTTATCCTATTAAAAAGTTCTTGCACAGTAGGAATATCGTGGATTCTGGACACTACTTGACCAGCCCATGCAAACCCCTCTTCTTCTAAACCGTCATAAATAAATCTTTTATTAGCTTTCCCACTAATATAGTCCTTTAACTCCTCATAGCCTAAATCTCTTTTTTCCATATCTAGAATTTTCTCAGTCCATGAATTTTTCAACGCTCTCGCGGGAGTACCTAATGTTCTCTTAATAACTGTAGTGGCATCAGAATCCGCCTCGATTATTCGTTTTTTATAATGCTCGTGGGCATGTACACACTCCTTTGTTGCTATGAATCTTGTGCCCATCTCTACACCTTCTGCACCTAATGCTAGAGCAGCCATTAATCCTCTTCCGTCTGATATCCCGCCTGAAGCGATCACTGGTATTTGGACAGCATCAACAACTTCTGGGGTTAAAATAAATGTGCCTAAGTCACTTCTACCTAAGTGTCCTCCGCCTTCATACCCTACCACCATGACCGCATCAGCTCCTAATTGTTGCGCTTTGATGGCTTGTCTTTTAGCTGCAACAAGTACTAATGCTTTTATTCCTTTAGGCTTAACCATATCTAGAATCGGTTTTGGATTCCCTCCAGTTATTGAAACAATTTCCACACCTTCTTCTATAGCAACATTGACCATATCTTCAAAAGGCCGACGTCCTTGTCCTATGGCAAAATTCACACCGAATGGATTAGTTGTTTTATTCTTTACTTGATGAATTTCCTTGCGTAATTCCTCTGGGTCAGGTAGACTCATAGCAGTAATTTGCCCCAATCCACCTGCATTCGAAACAGCTGCTGCTAATTCAGCATAAGCCAAATAGGCCAATCCACCTTGAATGATGGGAAATTGGATATTCAAGAGCTCGGTAATTTTAGTTTTCATAAAAACCTCTCCCTTAGCTTTTTTTCATTTTTATATTGAATGTTTTTCTTGAATGTACGAAGGGTATTGTAACAAACTAGTCATAAGATATTCTTTTTGCTATAATTCTTTTGTTTATCAATAAAATTTTTAGAGATTAAGAGGTGTTTTGATTTTGTCTCAAGAAGATACACCATTATTTACGGGAGTTAAAGAACATGCACAGAAAAACCCCATTCAGTTCCACATCCCCGGTCATAAACGCGGTCGCGGAATGGACCCTGAATTCAAAAATTTCATAGGAGATAATGCATTATCGATTGACTTAATTAATATAGGTCCTCTAGATGATCTTCATCATCCCCATGGAATGATACAGGAAGCGCAACAGTTAGCTGCAAAAGCCTTTGGCTCAGATTATACATTCTTTTCCGTTCAAGGAACAAGCGGTGCAATCATGGCTATGGTTATGTCTGTTTGTAAACCCGGGGATAAGATTATTGTTCCTAGGAACGTTCATAAATCGGTTACCTCGGCAATTGTTTTTTCTGGTGCAACCCCCGTGTTTATTCATCCTGAAGTAGATTCTAGACTAGGGATTTCTCATGGTATTGCACCTGAAGCTGTAGAAAAAGCGTTGAATCATCATCCTGATGCAAAGGGCGTACTTGTCATTAATCCAACCTATTTTGGAATTGCGGCAGATTTAAAACGGATTGTAGATATTGCACACGAAAGAAATGTACCCGTTCTTGTAGATGAAGCTCACGGAGTCCATATCCATTTCCATGAGGATTTGCCAATGTCAGCCATGCAAGCTGGAGCTGATATGGCGGCAACTAGCGTTCATAAATTAGGTGGTTCCCTTACCCAAAGCTCTGTGTTGAACTTAAGGGAAGGGCTCATTCATCATGAACATGTTCAATCCATTTTATCCATGTTAACAACAACATCTACTTCCTATATCTTGCTAGCATCCTTGGATGTTGCCAGAAAACAATTAGCTACAAGGGGACAAGAATTACTTGACTATGCACTCTCTCTGTCAGACAAAGCAAGAAAAGCAATCAATGAAATTCCGCACCTCTATTGTGTTGGAGATGAAATTTTAACATCAAGTGCTTCTTACGATATTGATCCAACCAAACTAATTATATCAGTCAAGCAACTCAATGTAACGGGATATGAGGTTGAATTATGGTTAAGAGAAAATTATAACATTGAAGTAGAATTGTCTGACCTTTATAACATATTATGTTTAATTACACCTGGAGATATAGAGTCAGATGTGGATACCCTTATTCAAGCACTTTCTCATCTCTCCAAAGAATTAGAAAATCAGGCTAAAGCTGATTGGGATCAAGTGGAGGTATATATTCCGGAAATCCCACTGCTAGCTATTTCTCCAAGAGATGCTTTTTATTCCGAAACAGAAATCATACCTTTAAAAGAGGCAGAAGGAAGAATAAGTGCAGAGTTTGTTATGGTCTATCCGCCTGGAATCCCTATTTTCCTTCCAGGAGAAATTATTACATTCGAAAATATTGACTACATTCGAAAAAATCTTGAAGCTGGTCTGCCTGTACAAGGACCAGAAGATGAAACCATTGAAAATATTAGAGTGATTAAAGAGCACAAAGCTTTTAGATAGAACAGAAAAGGACTGCTGTGGCAGTCCTTTTCTGTTCTATTTGTTCTTTTTGCAATTACAGGATTCACTTGACGCATAAAGAACAGAAACCTTTTCATCTTCAAAAACTTCTATAATCCGTTGGCAATCTTGACAAACAATAGTCCCCATTAAGAATCCCTCCCTATTGTAAAGCGCTTTCATACCTTTAATCCTATTATAATATGTCACATTTAATATTTCAAGAACAAATAGTATGTCATATTAATTTTTTATGATGAATATTATTGCTTTTTCTACATACTGATCAACTTTTAATTTAATTTCTTAGAAAACTCCTGATTCGTTAAAGGGATTCTTGAAAACGTATTTTGCTTCTTAGGACATGATGTCGCGTTTTTAACCGAACCTCCTTCATCGATGTTGACTTATCGAATGAGAGGAGGGAGCCGACTCTAGTCGATAGGCTGCCCCTCCGAAACAAGAAAAACACTTGTTTCTGCGAAGTAGCTCTAAGTAGCTTTCCTTTGTGCGATTACTTGGGGCAAAAACTTCGAAGATTACTCGATGATGCTTTTTCGCTGGGGCTAGACAAATTTTATGCTTTATCTTTAAAAAAAAAAAACGACCAGTTATTGGTCGTTTTTCACTTCCGATTCCTATTCATATTGTACACTTTCGTAACTTGCTGGTAGAGCTTCTTCAAAAAACATGGCCAACACCTTAGCCTCATCTAATGATTTTAGCTTAAATACACGGCAAAGGTGGTCAAGGTCATGAAGGTCACTTAAATCCAATAAAGCTGAACGTCCTGTTTGCATACAAATCACGAGAGGTTTTCCAAAAAACATTGTCGTATGGACAATTCCAAAATCATAACGAACATCCTCAGTTGTAAAACCGACAAATCGAGTCTTCACATGTTCTTGTTCATCGTAGAGTCTTTGATAAAATTCCATAATTATTACCTCCTTTTATTCATACAGCCTATTTTCAGAGAGTATTAATTACTATTATAAGCTGCTTTATTGTGAAAAACAACACAAGTGTTGTTAATTTCTACAAATGTTCACACATTCACACTTTTATTTTTAAACCATGAAATCGTTGCCATAACGAGTAATTTAATGCTACCATAAGTAAAGCAGGAATTCTTACATAGGAGTGAGTAGAATGGGGAAAAGTGCTTATATCTATTTAGTAGAAAATAGCAAACAACAAGAATTACAACTGGACGATGTAAAAGAGTTAATCAGCTATTATCAAGAAATTACATCAAAGACAGGCGAGCAATTGCAATGGGAGTATAGTAAACACTCCTTCCCTTATACTGTAGAAGAACAAAAAGATCAGAATGGACATTACCTCATCCTTCGTGGTCAGGATGACCGCTATCATTACATCCTCATTGGTGTTGGGAGCGTAGTTAAACAAACAAAGGATGGAACCAATGAGCAATTCTATGTTCAACTTATGTTACCAGATAACTCTGAGCATGGTGATTTGGGTAAGGCCAATGAATTAGCTAAGTTTCTCGGAAAAAAACTTGAAGGTGAACTCCATTTATTTAATGGAAGGATTATGTATTATTATAAACGAAAATAATGAATTTTCAAAATATTTTAGATGAAAAGGAGAAAGAATTTAATCTTTCTCCTTTTTTGATGCTTTTATTAATTGATACCAAGGTTAATTAGTTGGTGTTTTTATGAGTTTTGGATTTAATAATTCATATCCTTGTTCTCTAAGTCCTATAACGATATCCTCTAACGCTTCATTTGTCCATTCTCTATCATGCATTAATAAGTTGGCTCCTGGTTTTAGTAAAGAGTAAGGAACGTCAACTTCTGGTCCTTTTCCTGTGATCATAGCTTCCTTAAGCTTTTCAGCATCCATATAAGGTTTAAAATAATCATATCCATAGGTCCAATTCATAAGAAGCATGCCCTCTTCTTTCACAAACTGTTTAGCAAAATCAGTATTAGTACCATTTGGTGCTCTGAAAAATCTTGGCTTCTCACCAATAATTTCCTCAACCAGACTACTTAACTCTTCAATTTCCTTTTGTTGTGCTTTATCATCAATCGTTCCTAAGTTCGTATGATTGTACGTATGATTGCCAATTTCAAATCCCATTTCATGGATTTCTTTTAAAATAGTCTTTTCTTCATCAGTATCCAGAAAGTGCCCATTTACAAAGAAGATGGCAGGAGCATTTAGTCCCTTTAACTTTTTTGCCATCTCTAAAGCGTATTTGTGTGGAGCATCATCAATGGTAAGGAGTGCAACCATCTCATTAGCATCACCAATAGGCTTAAAACTCCAGTCAGATGACATCTCATATTGGGGTTCAACCTCCACTACTACTTCCTCTTCTTGTGTTGGCTGGTTAATCTCTTGACTATCTTCATTTTCTCCATCGTGTATTTCTTCAACTTCATCAGTATTATCATTCGCATCAATATTATTATTTGTATTTTCATTTTGCTCAGCGTGATCCACATTCGTACCATTACTGTTAGTGTGTACTGTGTCATTTCCCTCCGAATTACAACCTACTAAAACTACAACCATTGCAATTGCTAAGATCCAATTTTTCATGTTTTTCCCTCCTGAGTATGCCAAGCTGTATTCTAATTATAATCAAAATTTATAATCCTTCCTATCCTTTTTTTCTACTTTTGGTAAAATAAAAGAGATGGGATCACAGAAAGGTGTTTTTTTTATGCTTACAAACATTAGACGAATTTTCCCGTTTGGGAGTCGCACTATAAAAACTGGAATATCAGTGTTCTTCACTTCACTTTTATGTATGGCTCTCGACTTTCCAGTTATCTTTGCGGTTATTACTGCTATAGTAACCGTTGAAAATACCGCTGCCAATTCAGTAAAAAAAGCACTTATTCGTTTCCCCGCTTCTGCACTCGGGGCTTTTATTGCTGTCAGTCTCTATGGTTGGTTAGGAATTACTCCCTTAACTTACGCTCTTGCAACTATTTTGACTATTGGAGTTTGTTACAAACTAAAACTTTATGATGGAATATTGGTGGCAACCATAACAGCCGTAGCTATGATTCCCGGTATGGGTGAGAATTATTTTGTTGACTTCTTTATACGTTTAGCCACTACAACCATTGGTATAGTAGTTTCATCAGCTGTAAATTTTGTTTTGCTTCCACCAAACTATCTCATGCAAATTCAGAAAAGTTCATCTCAAAATTTCAGAAATGCTTCCTTGCTGTTTAAGGATATTGTACGTAAACATTTTCAAGCGGAAGAACAACGATCATGGACAGAGCTACGAAGGAAATCTCAAAATCTGACTGAATCCATTGATAGAAATTACAGATGGCTACAATATCAGCGAGAAGAATGGAAATATCATAAATACAAAAAAGAAGAAGCAAAAGAAATGCAACTACTACAGCACAAACTTCATGTTATTCGACAAGTAGCTTTTCATATAGGAAATTTAAATTATATTAAAATATCAGGAGAATTATTTGATGCTTCCCAAAAACAATTAATCCTTAAAGCAGTGGATTCCATTTGTGATACCCTTTCTGATTCGGAGCATAGCTTTCCTAATGAACATTTTGATGATATATATCATGTTGACCTATTATTTTGGGAATGGAGAAAGGGTCATACCAATATTCATTCTTCAAGCAATTATCACCATCACTTTGCCCCTGAAATCATGTTTTTATATGAAATATTATGCATTCATGATTTATCAGAAGAACTTTATACTCTTGAAAAGAGGCATCAAACAAATAAAAGAGAATTGCCCTTTCAACCAACTTAACTTCTTCTTTTCATTTTTGTAACAAATTGAAAACAATTCACGCCAAAGCAAAAAGGAATGGTACAATTTAAATGCCCTAAAAAAAGCGTCGAATTCAAATTGAATTTGAGGATATCGAAAGGAGAGAAGGGTGCTTCCTTGTTTGACTACCTTGACACCCGTTTATCATGAAACTCCTACCCTTGATTTTGGTCTTCTTGTTACCAATCGTCGGATGTGAACAAAAACATGTTACAGTTGATACAGTAGAATTAGAATTAAAACAGAATAATTATGAGTTATTGTTTGTAACCAAAGCAAACATTTCAAAAAAACAAGAAGAATCTTACGTCGACGCTATTTTAGAATTAAGAATGGAATATGATGATTCATCAAAAGAAGAATCCAAAAAATTGACCGAATGGAAGCAAAACAGAATAAATGAGGTTCAAGTGTTCCCTACTCTAATTGTATTAAAGGGAGATCAAGAAATCACCAGTGTTTTTGGGCCAAAGTCCAAAGATGAAATCCTTGAAACCCTTTCAAAAACTTTGATTCAATGAGTAATGGGAAGACAAGTATTGACGTAAAAGACCGATCGTGATGATCGGTCTTTTTAATTTGAATAAACAGGTTCTCCGTTTTTCAATACTATTTTTTCTGAATATGCAGGGACAATCGAATAATGATCTGTTAATAAATATCTTAGATCATCTCCTTCTTTATAAGAGTAATCCTTTTCCTTTAGTAATTGAAATATATCAGGTCTGTAATCAATGACCAGCTCACCACTTCCATTAATAAATACTGGAAGAGGATTTCCAGTATATGGACTAGAAACATATGGTTCATTATCCATTCCTAGTTGTTCATATTTTATTCGGAATACTGGTCCACCAACCCTCTCTCCATATGGAGGATATTGGTTGCGTTGCCTATAGGTATCAATTTTTAAGTTGTATTCTCTTATTTTATCAGTCAATCTTAAATCAATTACTTTTACAGTAGGGTCTGTTTCAGCGTGAATAATAACATATTGATAAACCCCACCTTTTTCAAAGGAGTTATCCGGTGGTTCAACAATTAATTGATATTCTCTTAATTTAGAATAATCAATTGGATACTTTTGAAAAATTGGGGTGTCTATATCCCGATTTTGGATAGGTAAATATCCCCCGGTTTCAGTAGAATATTGATCTACTGCTTTCTGCATCATTTCCAATTGAACTTCATTAGGTCTTTGATTTTTAGAGTATTCTTCTTCAGGGTACATACAGCCTGTCAAAAGAATACTTGAAAGTAATAATAATACTAGTTTATTAAAGTTCATGTTGTTCGAGACAGTTTGGCTTGTCCCATCTAGCTCCTTTCCTTAGTATCGTTACATAGAAGGACCACTAATTACTACATAAAAAATGATGAGACCAGATAAAATCATACATATATAAGCTAAAATTGTTGTCAATACTTGCAATACACCTTTTAATCTATACCGGCTCAACATAATCAAACCTATAGCGAGAAACATAAAAATAATCCCAGCAAAGGAGATATACATATTTAACATAGCTCGTGACATATAAAACGCTCCTTATGTACAAAATACATCCAATATTCTAAACCACAAATATTATATCATACGGGTACGATACAGAGCCAAAAAAGAAAACCGAGATAACAGGGGCAATTATCTCGGTTTGACTAATTGGTACCCATCCAAGCAGCTTTGCATGATTTGTTGCTGCGATGTATTTTATGCCATAAGCTTTGAAATCGTATACTCAGACGCCTAAGACAAGACTATTTTTTTATCATTTTGTTTAAAGTGTTCATATCTAATGAACTTCCCTGTTGAATGATCATATTCACGATTTTATCTTCTTTCTCTTTTGAAATATTCTTATTTGCCATTTGAGCTAACTGGCGTACTAGTTGGCGCACTGTTTTTTCGTCTTGTAAATTAGCATTTTTAACTTGATCGGCTACTTTAAAAATCTCATCAGGTTTGATACTTGATTTTTTTTCAATATGGTCAAATAGATTCTTTTGAAATCCGCTCATTTCTTCTCCTCCTTGCGTTTCGCGTTCAATTCAGTATATGCAAGGAAGAGACTAGTGTGAGTCTTTGTTTACTTAGAAAAAATGTTCGGGAGATGTTCCATTTCATGCTTTTTAACTCTTGTCATTAATTGGTCTACAACTACCTTAGGATTTTCTTTATCATACAATATTTTATAAATTCCTTCGGTAATCGGCATTTCCACACCTTTAGATTTTGCTAAATGGTAGGCTGCCTCTGCCGTGCGAACCCCTTCTACAACCATTCCCATCTTTTCTAAAACATCATCTAAATTATATCCTTTTCCAAGCAGATTGCCTGCTCTCCAATTCCGGCTATGTACCGAGGTACAAGTAACAATTAAATCTCCCATACCTGCTAACCCCATAAAAGTTAAGGGGTTAGCTCCCAGATTCGCTCCTAATTTTGTTATTTCAGCGAGACCTCTAGTAATAAGAGCAGCCTTTGCATTGTCTCCATATCCAAGACCGTCAGAAATCCCCGCTCCTAATGCAATTATATTTTTCAAAGCACCGCCCAATTCAACTCCAAGAATATCCGGATTTGTATACACGCGAAAGTTTTCATTAAAGAACAAATCTTGAGCGTCCTTGGCATCTTGCATATTTTCTGAGGAAACTGTTACGGTAGTTGGGTGACGGAGACTAACTTCTTCTGCATGACTTGGGCCAGATAATACGACAACAGAAGAAAATAACCTTGAATTCAATTCCTCATTAATCATTTCAGAAACACGTTTATATGTTCCTGGTTCAACACCTTTGGCTGCATGAATTAAAAGCACTTTATGATCAAGATGATTATTTAATCTTTGACATATCTCCCTAATCGCTTTCGTTGGGACTCCTAATAAAACTGCTTCAACATCACTTAGAGCTGCATCAAGGTCATAAACAGCTCGGATTGTGGTAGGAAGGTCTATATCCTTTAAATAATGATCATTCCTATGTGTCTTATTAATAGCTTCTGCTTGTTCTTTTCGATGAGTCCATAAACGAACATCAAACCCATTATCTGCCAAGACTAGTGCTAAAGCGGTTCCCCAGCTACCTGCTCCCATGACAGCAACTTTTCGCATGTAACTTCCCCCTTTACGATCTCCTTCTTGCATATATACGAATAGGTGTGCCTTCAAAATCAAATGCTTCCCTCACCCTATTTTCTAAAAACCTTTGATAGCTAAAATGCATAAGCTCAGGATCGTTAACAAATACAACAAATGTTGGTGGTTTCACTGCAACTTGAGTAGAATATAAAATTTTTAATTTCTGCCCCTTCATGCTTGGAGCTGGATTCATAGCCAAAGCATCCATAATGACTTCATTTAAAATGTTTGTTTGAACCCTTTTCGAATGATTTTCACTAGCTCGAACAATATGTGGTAATAGCGTGTGAGTTCGCTTTTTCGTTTTAGCTGAAAGAAAAACAATTGGGGCATAGTCTAAATATAAAAAGTGTGCGCGAATTTTATCCTCAAAATTTTTCATAGCCTTTTCATCTGATTCAATCGTGTCCCATTTATTGACCACAATTACCACTGCTTTTCCTGCTTCATGTGCATATCCAGCAATTTTTTTATCCTGTTCTATTATTCCTTCTTCGGCATCTAACACAACTAGAACGACATCTGATCTTTCAATTGCTTTTAATGCACGTAACACACTATACTTCTCTGTTGACTCGTAGACCTTCCCTCGTTTTCTCATACCAGCTGTATCAATAATGACATATTCTTGACCTTCTTTAACAAATCGCGAATCGATAGCATCACGAGTAGTTCCAGCAACATCACTTACGATTACTCGGTCCTGACCCAACAGAGCATTTACAAGAGAGGATTTCCCTACATTTGGACGTCCAATTAAGCTAAATCGAATGACATCTTCTTCTTCTACATCCAAATTACGTTCTGGAAAATGTTTAATAACAGCATCTAATAAGTCACCTAAACCTAAACCATGAGTGCCAGAGATAGGATAAGGTTCCCCAAAACCTAACGAATAGAAATCATAAATCCGTTCTCTTCTTTCTGGTGAATCGATTTTATTAACGGCAAGCACTACAGGCTTATTCGATTTAAATAGAAGGTTAGCAACTTCTTCATCCTGTGCGGTTATTCCTTCTTTTCCATCTACCATAAAAATAATTACATCAGCTTCATCAATAGCAACTTCAGCTTGATGTCTCATTTGCACAGTGATTGGTTCATCTCCGACCTCTATCCCGCCCGTATCAATAATATTAAAATACGTATTCAGCCATTCGGCCTCAGAATAAATTCGGTCTCTGGTCACACCGGGGGTATCTTCTACAATAGAAATTCTTTCTCCTGCCAAGCGATTAAAGATAGTCGATTTTCCGACATTTGGTTTTCCTACGATTGCAACTACTGATTTTCGCATGGAAAGGTTCACCCTTTCTCAATCTTTTTGTGTACTAGCCTATAACTTTTTAAGTTTAGCAAAACAAAGGCAAACAAACAATCATTTTCCTATCTATCCAAGACTTTCATTAATGTTTTACAATAATATATAAAGAGTCACTTAATGCATGACTGATTCCATCGAGTATAGCCTCTAAATTAGCAGCTACCGACTCCATTTCTTCCTTGGTATCACATTTAAAAATAGGGGTTCCCCCCATCACTTTATTTCCATCAGTTGTAATGGCAGCTAGAATCATTTTTTCTATTTGCATCACTCTCACCCCTTTTGATTTGCTTTTGATTCAGAAGGTATACGGATGGCATTTTCTAGTACTGGTACTTGTCCAATCGTCCTAATAGCTTTATCTACATCCTTTTCTTGGGGCAATATAAAAACACCTATTCTTCCATCATCTAAGTCTCTTTTAATTAACGGGGTAAGCGCCGGTGTACCAGAATCTCTAAAAACTCCTAAAGAAACAGAAACATCATGTAAGATGGCCTGTCTTTGACCTAAATTAGCAATGGTAGATCTTATATTGAAATTTTTAGGGGTTAAAACAAATCCCATACCATACTTTAAAATCTCTTTTTGTCTCGCTTCTAAACCAATATTCATTATATAAATATTATCTACATGTAACCCTGCCCCTTCAAAATGTAATGGAGAGTGCTCTATCTCAACTATATCTTTTAAAGTTGAACCACTCATTAATTTCCGAATCGCTAAAAATAAAAGCAATGAACCTAAAAAGGAGACCCAGACATTAGTAATTAGGTAAAGGGTAGTTGAAAACAAGGAAGTCATAATTACTAAATAATTTCGCCCTTCAAAAGCAACAGCAATCCCTTCTATGTAAGTTTTACCTCGTGGAACGAGTTCATAAGAATCTAGCTCGGACAGGGTATTACGTTCCATATTTCTTACTTCCCTAAACTGGGAGGCTGCTAACGTTAAAAATGTAACAGCTGTAAATTCTTTTTCCATAATAGCAGGAACAGCAACAGCTCCTAAAGCCCCGGCAATAAATCCCAAAGAGATATGTATGATTTTTCCATGTAAATAGGTAGGGTATTGTCGATAATCTGTTCTTAACATGAATAATCTTGCAATGACCCCAATGATTACACCAAAAAGTATTGGGTAAGTATACTCATTCACCGTATCCACCTCGTTTTTGTTTGAGTATGATTTTCAACTATTTGATCTACTTTGAAAACCATGTTTCGGACTCCTTCCAAAACAAATAACATCATTAAGGTAGTAGCCCAAACATCCAGAAAAGGAAGCCCAACTGTTAGCTTCTCCATACCATAGCTATATATAATAAAAGAATGAAGAATATCCCCCATTACTAATCCTAGAGTTAGGATAGAAGCTTGTTGGATGAATACATTCGATACATAAAATAAAACAAGTGTTAATATAAAGCTAAATAACCACATTCTTGGAAAGATCATCAAGACAGGGCTTATTTGTTCAAAAAATAATAGTCCGGAAAATCCAATGCTTAAGGAAAAGGAACATAATGTTAAAAAGTAATAGTTAGACTGTTCACTCATTAACAATCCAGATAGGAATAAAAGACCAAACACAGAGCAATTTATAGTCAGTGCAGAGCTTAATGATATCTCTACTCCACTTAACGCCACTATGATCAAAATTCCCATAGTCCACTTTATTCTAGTCGCGGTTTTAGGAAAGAAAAAAAAGAAAATAATCCAAAGCATCCACATAAACCAATAAAAATAGAAGCCCTCTTGCACAATATCCACCCACGATCCCCTCTTCTATTGTCATTATGCACAATTTTATATTTTCTAAAACGCATACAAACATTATTTACTAACCATATTAATAACGAATATATCTTAAGGAGGAATTTTGATGGGTAAGGATCGCCAAGAAAGAAAGAATGAGAAAAGTAGAAGAGTAGAAAGTGATCGAGACCCTAAAAACCATTTCCCTGGTTCTACCTATTTAGACACCCCTAAAGAAGCTGAAAGAGAACAAAGACAACGATAAAGTGAAATTTCAATCAGTGTCCTTCCCCAATGATTGTTAGCACCAAGGGTATGACTTAAAGGCCTTGAACCAATCGGACATTTACGGGCAGCCACCATGAAGCAAGCTTCACCAACAAGGATAAAAAATTTAATGTTTTATTATTATGGGAGTTTATCCCCCACCTGCTCTTTTCGTTTCACTTAAGACTTGGGGTGGAGGTATTACTGCCCGTTCATGCGGGATAAAATAAAAAGATGATTCCTCGAAATAAAATTGAGGAATCATCTTTTTAAACTATAGGATTTCTCTCTGTTCCAACCAGTCTTTAACATCATTTAAAAAAATAACAGGTTGTCCCTTTAATTCTAATGGTCGATAACAATTCAATAATACCATGGCAATTTTAAGTTCTTCATGGACGGATCGAATTTTATGAATCAAACCTTCCACTCCATCTTCAGTCAATGTTTTTAATAGGATACCAGCCATACCAAATGCTTTTGCCCCTAGAATTAAAGCTTTTGCACCATCTAATCCATTTCGAATTCCACCCGAAGCAAAAACATGCCCCTGCTCAAAGATAGAAGTAGTTTCTAAAATGCTTATTGGTGTTGGTATTCCCCAATTCTCATAAGAAGTTAGAGGAGTTTGACGTCGTAAATTTTCCACGCGCGAGAAGTTAGTACCTCCCATTCCCCCAACATCACAATATGTAACACCTATATCCTTTAATTTCTTAGCTGTTTCCTTGGATATTCCATAACCAACCTCTTTAACAATGACTGGAACTCCTACATTTTCAACGATTTGTTGAATTCGATCAATATGCCCTTCAAACGACCGGTCCCCTTCTGGCATTAGTAACTCTTGAAGGGTATTCAAATGTATCTGAATAGCATTTGCCTCAATCATATCGACTACTCGATTAGCTTCCTCAATTGTGGCTTCTGCTCCAATATTAGCAAAAATAATACCATTTGGGTTTTCTTTTCGGACGATTTGAAAGGTCCTTTGTTCCGTAGAATCTTTTAACGCACTCATTTGAGATCCCACAGCTAAAGTAATACCTGTTTCTCTGGAGGCAATAGCCAACTGTTGGTTTATCTTCTCCGTTAGGAGCCCTCCTCCACCTGTCATAGCATTGACAAAAAGAGGCGAACTTAACAACAGTTCGCCCGCTTCAACTTCCAGGGATACTTTTTCCCAATTCACGTTGGTGACACTTTGATGGATGACATGAATGGAATCAAAGAAAGATTCAGATATTTGATCTTGTGTTTGAAGTGCATGTTTTATGTGATCTTGTTTTCTTTTTGCTCTTGTCATATCCATCACCAAATGTCTTATTTTAACTTATCTAGTTGATCTCCAATCATATCTCCAAGTTGAAAACCAGAGTGGTCCTCTTCTTTTTGATAATGCTTATAATCAGCTTGTTCTTGTTCCTTTTCTACTTCTTTAATACTCAAAGAAATCCTTTTATCCTTTTCACTTACATCTAAAACCTTCACCTTCACATCTTGGCCTTCCTTTAACACTTCTTGTGGTGTTCCTATATGTCGATTTGAAATTTGTGAAATGTGAACTAGGCCTTCAACTCCAGGTACTACCTCCACAAAAGCACCAAAATTAACTAACCGCCGCACTTTCCCTTCAATGACTTTACCTGGTTTTACTTTATCCTCGATATCAGACCATGGCCCGGGCTGTGTTTCCTTTAAAGAAAGAGAAATTCTTTCATTGTCCCGATCAACTGATAGTACCTTAACCTTGATCTTGTCTCCCTCTTTTACTATGTCTGAAGCTTTTTCTACATGTTCATGAGATAATTGTGAAATGTGAACTAGCCCATCAATTCCTCCAATGTCGACAAACGCTCCGAAATCTGTAATTCTTTGTACAGTTCCTTCAACAGTATCTCCTGCTTCAATATGATGAAGAACTTCCCCTTTTTTCTTGCTTTGCTCTTCTTCTAGAACAGCGCGATGAGATAAAATGACTCGGTTATGTTCCTTGTCTAATTCCACTACCTTAAGAGTCAGCTTTTTCCCTTTATAATCAGCGAAATCCTCAACATAGTGGGTCTCTACAAGAGATGCAGGAATAAAACCTCTAAGGCCAACATCTACTACAAGGCCCCCTTTAACAATGTCTTTCACTTCAGCCTCGAACACTTCTTCAGTGTTGTACTTTTCCTCAAGGTCTTTCCAAGCTGAAATCGCATCTACTGCTCTTTTAGATAAGATGACTTCATCATCCTCAACCTTTTTCACTTGCAAGGTTAGTTCATCTCCTTCAGATACAGCGTCTGAAGTTTTTTCAATATGGAGACTAGATAATTCACTTATGGGAACAATCCCTTCAACCTTGAATCCGATGTCCACAAGGACATGCTTGTCTTCAACCTTAACAACTTTCCCTGTTACTTGATCCCCTACTGCGAAACCCTTTGATAACTCCTGATTCAATTCATCCATCAAAATGACCTCCTCTTTTCCGACACACGAACAAAATCTGCTCTTTGTTATAACTTCTAATAAATGACGTTTTTTGTCAAGGGAAATAGTGCACTATTTTACAGTATTAATTAAATTTTGAATTTCTTCCATGATTCTATCTGTCACTTCTTGTGCAGAGAGATCTTCTTCTATCATTTTCTGAATATCCATAGGCTCACCATATATAACATGGAGAGGTTTGAATTTTTGATATGGTCCGAGAATAGCACAAGGAACTACAGGTGCGCCTGACCTCAACGCAAAGAATCCTGCTCCCGCCAGCCCTTTTTTAGGTTGTCCATCTTTGCTTCTTGTTCCTTCCGGAAACAACCCTAAAACATGTTTTTCTTCTAAAACTGCTAGTCCTTTTCTAAGTGCATTCCTGTCGCGAAATCCTCTTTTTACAGGAAATGCATTAACATTCTTAAGGATCCACCCAATCCAATTATTTTTAAACAACTCCTCCTTTGCCATAAAGTGGATAACTCTTGGAGACGTAATTCCGACAATCAATGGGTCTATATTTGAAATATGATTGGAACAAATAATAACAGGTCCTGATTTTGGAACTTTTTCTTTCCCATGAATTTTAATATGATAAATAGGTCGAAAGATTACAGAGCATAAAAATTTTCCAAACTTATAGAGCATCCTTTTTCCCCTTTCTCCAAACTAAACTAATTTAGACTTAACTATGTTCAAAATCTCGTCTTTCACCTCTTCTATCGATTTTGAGGTCGTATCCACCTCGACTGCATCTTCAGCTTTTGTTAAAGGAGCAATCTTCCTTTGAGAGTCAAAACGGTCCCTTTCCCTTATCTCTTTTTGAATTATCTCTAGGTTTACTTGATAACCTTTTTGAATATCTTCTTTATATCTTCGTTCTGCCCTCTCCTCAACTGAAGCTATTAAAAAGATTTTTACCTCTGCATTAGGAATAACATGGGTCCCAATATCTCTTCCATCCATAACTACTCCACGTTTTTCCGCTAGTGCTTTTTGTCTCTTTACCATTTCTTTTCTGACGTTTTCATGTTGTGCTACGATCGAGACTGAATTCGATATGGTCGGGTTTCGTATTTCCTCAGAAACATCCGTTCCATCCACAAAAACTAATTGGTTATTTTCCCCATGTACTAGTTCTATTGTCGTATTTTTTAATACATCAGTAAGTTTTTTTTCATCCTCTAAATCTACTTTTTCATCCATTGCTTTTTTTGTTAAGGCACGATACATAGCTCCTGTATCAATGTATGTATAATGAAGTTCTCTAGCAAGTAGTTTTGCTACTGTGCTTTTTCCCGCAGCAGCAGGACCATCAATGGCAATGGCTATTTTTTTCATGCAGTTTATCCTCCTAATAAAGCAATTACTCTAGTTTGCCTTTTAAGAATATCATACCTTGTACGTCATTGACTAACGGATCCGTAAAAACACCATGATATTTCATGTATGGCTGAAATCGTAGTAAGGCGTTTGAATGTGTATGTAAATATTGAACTGTTACTAAACTTATTCCCAAAAGAAAGACTATGATAATAAGAAGTTGTTCAAACTTCTTAAGAAATTTATTTTTTTGTCTTCTCATGTTGATTACCCCTTACCTAGAGTCATTTTACACAATATTGTCTCCAGATAAATGGAATCAATTCTTTTTTATTCTTCTATTTCGTAAAGCTAATTGCCTTTCAAAACAAAATCGAACAATAGTCTGCTGATCACTTTCTTTAATATCCATGAATTGCAGAGATGCTTTATCCCTTTGAATTCCTCCTCCAAAGACTATACGAACAATCCGAGAAGTAGTCTGTATATACTTGATATCGCCGTTATTTAAAGGAATAACAAACCACACCTCTATTTCCATGCCCGTTTTTAAATTATGGTCTGTTGGGAGAATAATCGCCGATCCTCCCCCACTTATATCAGAAGTAACCGTGGTAAAAGATAAAAAGCGCTTTAATGGGTCATGAACCGCGGCATCCACAGCAGTTTCAATTCTCACATATTCTCTTCTTTGAATTCGTAACAGTTTATCATTTCCTGGATAACTTAACAATAAAACAGGGATCGTTAGTTTTTTTCTTCCTCTCACTTCTGAAGGAAACATGTAAATTGAATCATCCTTACCAACAAAGGATACTTTACATTCAGTTCCTTCTAAAAAAAATCCTGTTCGTCCTGTTCTTTCATTTACAGGATAATCAATAAACAATTGATAGTTGTTCATTTCAACTAACTTACATCTATATCTTTCCACTTCGTCCTGATTTGAGGAACTTAGTTCAATTAATAAAGGTGTCCCTATTTTAATCACCTTGAAACCCTCTTCCATTGAAATCTTTATCTTTATTATCCCATGAAAATAATAAAAGGGAAAGGTATAAACCCTTCCCTATAAGGCAGATAAATCTGCCTCAACTTGCTCCATTTTTTCAACCATTTCTTCCATACCATTGTTCGCATTTACAAAAACACGATATGTGTCATTACCAAGAATACCTAAAAACTCATAACAAAGGACTTCTTTCCCTAAGTCATTATTAATTACTGCTAGTGATTCTTCTTGAATTTTCACATTTGAATTTACCTTATCGCGGGCTTCTTCTGATGAAATAATATCTTCTGTATTGATCTCTCTCTTTTGATAATTCATAAGGAAATCTCTTGCAGAAATACCAATTACCTCTCCATCATCTAATGCGACTTTTATCTGTACAGAATCAGGATAAATTTTGACATCATCCTGTTTTCCAATTAACTGATAAACTCCTGTATTTCCATATTGACTACTTTGGAAAATCTCTAGTTCCTCTGGATATTCAAATTGATCTACAAATTCTTTCGCTTTTTCTCCACCGTCATAAAGACTAAGTTTTGGTTCGGAGATCTCCCTATTAATGATTAGTGATAATACGTGACCGCCTTTTTTGGACAAATCCATATAGCCATGGCGATCATCTATATCATACGAAATACTGTACATTGGAATATCTGCTCCCTCACCACTTTCTGAAATATCCATTTCCATTTCAACAGTGAATAGTTCTTTAGCTTTTTTAAGTGCCTCTTCCTCGGTTATTTCACTGCCAGTAATATATTTATATTCATGATTATCACTACTAACACTTGTAAAAGTTGGACCATAATTTCCTTCCGTATAACCTTTTACATTTTTCTCTACTGTTTTGAATCCATCAATAATTGTATTATCCGCTTTTTCATCTTGGGTGGCTAAAGCTAATTGAACATCCATCCACCGTAGATCATTCTTAATAACCATCGCTTGAACTTTTCTCATTTCATTTTTTATTTCTCCAGATTGTTCATACAACGTTTTTAATGTTTCTGTCTCCTCATCGGTTAATGGCTCTTTCTCTAAATTCCTTATTGCTGCTCGATAACTAAATTCACCGATACTAGCTAAAAACTCCTCTGTTTCATTAAAAGGTATTAGCGTTAATGGCAGTTGACCAACGTCAGCATGAGCTTCGGATGTTAAGCGCCAAACTTCCGCAAGCTGTGGAGACAACTGAGAGTCTGAATTCATAGCTAATGTTGTTCCAATTTTATCGTGCAGTAAATCCAAGTGATAAGATAAATCATGAAATGCACGTTGATATGTGTTTTCCGCCTGTATGAGAATTGCGTTCTTTTCTTGGTGTTCCTGATACCCCCAGAACGCACTTCCCATAATTCCAACCGCTAGGACACCAATAGTAATTCCTCGAATCATTTTATTTCCTCCTTCCTATGATTATTTACAGAAAATATGCTTTCCGATCCTTTTTATTTGTGGACGTCCCCAAATCCAAGTAGATGTTGCTGTGTTTGGATTAAAATAATATAGGGCATTCCCCGATGGATCCCATCCATTAATAGCATCTAATACAGCCTTTTTTGATTCTTCATTAGGTGTTAACCAAATTTGACCATCCGCAACTGCAGTAAATGCACGGGGTTCAAAGATTACTCCTGATACTGTATTAGGAAATGTGGGACTCTCCACACGGTTCAGGATTACTGCAGCAACAGCAACTTTTCCTATATATGGCTCTCCTCTTGCTTCTCCATGTACTGCTTGGGCCATAATGTTGATATCGTTTTGGGAATATCCGCTTGGTACATTTACAGCCGTGGGATTAGCACTCCCAGTATTCTGATTGTTCTTGTTTTGGTTTCCTTGAGTACTTTGGTTTGTATTCTGCTTCACCTGATTTTTCGGATTTACTCCACCGTAATAGGTAAAATTATTTCCTTTAGCTATTTGGTCTTTTACGAACGCTTTGTCATACTTAGACGCACGAACCAGCTTATCTTTTGACTGTTGTCCTAGCAAACCATCAATATCTAAGCCAAATTCATATTGAAAGTTACGTAGTGCCCAATAGGTCCCCCATCCGAAAACCCCATCGATTTTTCCATTATAAAACCCTAAGTATTGTAAACGAGCTTGTAATTCTATTACATCATCTCCAACGGCCCCTCTTTGAACGATCTGATTCGAAAATGCTGAGACATTTTTTATTTGATCGACTGTAGGGACTGTAACCGTTATTAATGAAAGACAAATAATAAATAGTACCCTAAGAAATCTCATCACTTGACCTCCTACTTCTTAGTCTCGATTCCTAGTTATTTTTTGAAGGATTAGTCTTTTTATGCACAGGTTTCACAAGAAGATATATTACTCCAATAAAAAGGAACTCTTTGAAATAATAAAGAGTTCCTTTTCATTGGGTTTCAGATTGTTGTGTTGGAATATTAGGCTGTAGTATATTGGAGCTGTTAGCAATTTTTACTTTTCTCAAAGCTATCCACCAAAGATAGATCATAAAAGGAGTAAGAGCAAGCATCCAATTTTCTTTTATTATTTCTAAAACTAAGTCGTAGGAGCCATGTAAAATTACCGGGATAAGCAACGAGTAACCAATCCATTTTCTAGCTGATTGTTGACTCATAAATTTAGCTTTTCCCATGTAAAAACCAAGAATCACACCCAGGAGTGCATGGGAAGATACTGGAAATATTGCTCTTCCAATGGCAAAGTTAACTCCATTCGCCAGGAGATACAGCAAGTTTTCAACTGTAGCAAATCCAAGGCTGATAGCAACTCCATAAACAATCCCATCATACGGCTTGTCAAAGGATGTATGCTTATAAACTGTATACAAAAAAATAAACCACTTAAAAAACTCTTCTAGTAATCCTGACAGCACAAATGAAGAAAAAAAAGGACTTTGGCCAATGTTTTCAACTTTAAACACATATTGAATGAACATAATAGGAAATACAAGAAGAGCACCAAAAATAAAGCAACGCAATACAAATCCAATTGGTTCCGAAGAAAGGCGCTCCTTTAAATAAAAAAATGATAAAAGAGCAAAACCAGGAGCAATAGAAACTGCTAATAAAGTAAACATTTTACTCACTCTTTTCATTAAACACCTATGACTATGTTATCATTATCAGCATCATAAGAAAATAACAAATCCACCAAGCCTTTGCGGCAGGTGGAAGATTTTGTTTAGAATGCTATATTTTCTTTACCAGCTGCCATAGCTACAGCCAATTTGATCCTAGCTTTCTTACAATCATCGTCATCCCCTAAAATGACTCCATTTTTATATAGGTCATAGGCGCTTCCTAAATAATCATACGTTGTATATACAGCCCCCTCTTCTGAGGAAGTAGTAATCACAACTTTTATCCCTTGGTTAACGGCTTTAATAATTTCATCCATCATGTCAGGCGCAACTTGACCTCGTCCCACTCCTTCGATAATAAGACCGTCCACTTTGCTTTCTCTTGCTGTTCGAATAAATTTCCCATCTGCATTCAAATAGCATTTCACAATATCAACTGTAGGAAGTGTTTTTACTCCTTTAATGTCATAGGTTTCTCGTTTTATTGGTTTCTGATAAACATGCACGACGTCGTTATCAACGATCCCAATGTAACCATATCCAAAAACATTAAAGCCTTGAATATTTGAAGCGTGCTCTTTTTTGACATACTTTGCTGGAAATATTCTTTCATTGAATACGACAACGGTTCCTACTTCCCTAAGATCTGGTTCACAGGCAGCATAAATTGCGTGCCTAATATTTATAAAAGCATCACTTCCAATGTCGGAAGGAGATCTTTGTGAACCTGTTACAACTACTGTTCTTTGGTCCAGTACAGTCAAATCTAAGAAATAAGCTGATTCCTCCAGCGAATCTGTCCCATGGGTTACTACTATACCTTCAATGGAAGGATCAAGGTAATATTCATCAATTCTCGATTTTAAATAAAGTAAATCCTCTAATGTTATGTGCATACTAGCTTTTTGAAAAACAGACTCGATTATTATCTCTATATCTGATGGTAATTCACATAGTGAAGCTAATTCATCACCTGTAAGAGCACCAGAAGCTAATTTCCCAGATTCTTTTCTCGGTGCACTTGCAATAGTTCCTCCAGTTGTTAGTAACACAACTTTTTTCTTCATAATTTATCCTCTATTCCATCTCAGTTATTATGTGGTTCGCAATGAGTTCCCCATGGAATCGACCATTTTCTATAAAAATCTTATTGTTGTTAAACCCTGCTGCTATGACTCCCGCAATATATAATCCCTTTACATTGCTCTCCATTGTCTGTTCATTGAAAAACGGTTTGCCTGTTTTTGAATCTATTAGTAGCCCGGAACTTTTTAAAAACTGCTGATTAGGCTGATATCCAGTCATAGCAAAAACAAAATCATTATCTATTGCAAATTCTTTTCCAGCTTTTTCATAAAAGACTTGATCACCCGTGATTTTTAAAACATTTGCATTGAATTCCATAGTAATCTTATCATTTCGAACCAAGGAGTCAAAATCAGGCAGAACCCACGGTTTAATACTTTCTGAATAACGACTTCCTCTATATAAAACAGTCACCTCAGCTCCTGCTTTAACAAGTTCCAGCGTAGCATCTACTGCTGAATTTTTACCGCCAATCACAACTACCTTTTGACCAAAATAAGGATGTGCTTCTTTAAAATAATGAGATACTTTCGCCAATTCTTCTCCGGGAACCATAAGTTGATTTGGTTGATCATAATAACCTGTGGCAAGAATCACTTTATCACAAATATATTTTTTCTTCTTCGTTTCGTTTTGAATAGTCCGTACATGAAAAGAATCCCCGTCTTTTTGAACTTCCAGCACTTGTTCATAGGTTTGAATTCTTAATTGGCTTCTTTTAGCAACCATCCGATAGTACACTAACGCTTGATTACGAAGAGGCTTGGAATGCTCCGTAACAAAAGGAAACCCACCAATTTCTAACTTTTCACTTGTGCTAAAAAAAGTCTGGTGAGTTGGAAATCGATAAATAGTGTGGACAATATTTTCTTTTTCAATAATTAAAGGATCTATTCCTCTTTTTTTAAGTTCAAGGGCGGCTGAAAGACCACACGGACCCGAGCCGACGATAATCACCTTTTCTTTCAATTCCTCCATATTTAATCCTTCTTCCTATCTCCCTAAAAAAATCGGCTTCACTTACCAATATGGCAAAGGCCTTCGTTGCCCTGATTCAAATATGCTCAGCAAAATTCGTCTTATCGTTAAAGGGATTCTTGAAAGCGTATTTTGCTTTCTTAGGAGCCCTTATACTCTGAGTGCAAGTCCTAATAGCAAAAGCCTATTTTCCCTGTACTATCAAACTACTGTAGTTACAAATTGCTGAAAGTATAACTAAAAAATCTCCTACCAAGACTATGATAGGAGATCTAATTGGAAAATTCAACTTAAATCCATCCTCTAAATCTAGAGGCTTCTGCCATTTTTCTAACACCAACCATGTAGGCTGCTAGACGCATATTAACTCGTCGAGTTTCCGCTGTATTGTAAACTGTATTAAATGCTTTAATCATAGCTTTATACAGCTTTTCTTCTACTTCTTCTTCTGTCCAATAATATCCTTGATTATTTTGAACCCATTCAAAATAAGAAACTGTAACCCCACCCGCAGAAGCTAAAACATCAGGTACTAATAAAATTCCCCGTTCTGACAAGATTCGGGTTGCTTCCAATGTGGTCGGTCCATTGGCTGCCTCCACTACAATTGTAGCTCGAATATTATGAGCGTTTTCTTCAGTAATTTGATTTTCTATGGCGGCTGGAACCAAAATATCACAGTCAAGCTCTAATAACTCTTTATTAGTAATCGTGTTTTTGAAAAGCTTAGTTACCGTTCCAAAACTATCACGACGATCTAGTAAATAATCAATATCTAATCCATCTGGATCATGTAACGCGCCATAGGCATCAGAAATACCAATGACCTTAGCTCCCGCATCATGCATAAATTTTGCCAGAAAACTACCTGCATTTCCAAACCCTTGAATAACTACTCGTGCACCAATTAAATCAATTCCCTTTTTCTTGGCCGATTCTTCAATACATATTGTTACACCTTTAGCAGTCGCAGATTCACGCCCATGGGAACCCCCCAACACTAATGGCTTTCCGGTAATAAATCCTGGACTATTAAATTCATCAATACGGCTATACTCATCCATCATCCAAGCCATAATTTGAGAGTTAGTAAACACATCTGGAGCAGGAATATCCTTTGTTGGGCCAACAATTTGACTAATTGCTCTAACATAGCCTCTACTTAAAGACTCTAGCTCTCTAAATGACATTTCCCGTGGGTCACAAATAATACCACCCTTGCCCCCGCCATAAGGTAGGTCAACAATTCCTGCTTTTAAACTCATCCAAATAGATAAAGCTTTAACTTCATTTTCCGTTACATTAGGATGGAAACGAACCCCACCCTTTGTTGGTCCTACAGCATCATTATGCTGAGCCCTGAAACCAGTAAAGATTTTTACATTTCCATCATCCATCCGGATTGGGATTCGAACAGTCATCATTCGAATCGGCTCTTTTAACAATTCATAAACTTCATCTGGGTACCCTAACTTTTCAAGTGCGTTTTTTACGACAGTCTGTGTTGACTTAAGAACATTCAACTGATCATTTTTTTCATTCGCAGTGTCTGATGTTTTATCGGCTGCCATGAACTTACCTCCCAAGAAATTGCCTTCTCTTTATATCTACGCTTACTTTCAGAGAATAGTATACACCTTCATATTCGATATGCAAATATGAAAATATAAGTTTTTTTAAAAATGAAAGCGTATTCAACCAAAATTTCCATGACCATTTATATTTAGTAACTTAATAAGAAAAGCGCAAGCGCCTCTCGAAACAAGAAAAGCACTTGTTTCTGCGAAGTAGCTCTAATTAGCTTCCCTTTGTGCGTTTACTCGGGGCAAAAACTTTGAAGATTACTCGAGGAATTTTTTTCGCTGGAGCAAGACAAATTATTTATAAATAGCTGATACTACTAGAAAAACTTGGCTTTATCGTTAAAGGGATTCTTGAAAGCGTATTTTACCTTCAAGAATCCCTTATACTCTGGCACGCAAAACCTAATGGCGACATGAACTATCACCCGACTAAAGTTATATAGCTGATAGTATAAAAAAGAAAAAGGATCCTATGAATTTGGGCCACCTATATATGAAAGTGTCGAGTGATTTGTAATAAAGCATTTTCATCATATATGTGCTTCCCATATTCCTCTAATTTGAAGGACGTAATAGCACTTGGTGATGAAAATTCGGATAGTATCGCAATTAAATCCTCTCGATTATGCTCCGAAATATCATAGTCATCTAATTTCAGATAATATCCATCGTTTAAATAATAGACTTTTCCTCCAACAATTTTTAAATCTATTAAATGATAAGCAAGCTGAATTAAGTGTTCGAATTCCGAAAAATAAAAGATCATTTCACGACTTTCGTCAAGCATGACTTTCATTTCTATATATTCATCATCCTCGTAATCCATTTCCGCTTCATTCTGAGTTACTACGATAAGCATACCCTGTGCCTGTAACAAATAAACCTGAACAAGCAACATTCCTTCTAAAGGAAAATTTAATTCATCACTCGCTTCGTACATCATATCTTGAAAGAGTTCGTGAACTAAAGGCATGTCATGCCATAAATCTTCTTTTGTTAATCCTCTTTCGATTAAGTCATCAAAGGTAAGAAAAATCTTAAATTTATTGTGTGATATCCTTTCAAGCTTCACTTATAATCCCCCCTCGATGCAATCCATCTTACTTAACCTTTTAAACATTATATGTAGAAGTTAAGCTATTTGGCACTTTGTTTTCTATTTTTATCTTGAATGAAAAGGCAGTAATACCCCCACCTCAAATCTTAAGTAAAACGAGAAGAGTAGGTGGGGATAAAATGATCGTAAATGTCCGATTGGTTCAAGGGCCTTTATGTCATACCCTTGGTATGCTAACAATCAGTGGAGTCAGCTGCTGATTGAAGTTTCACTTTATTACCCTCCATTAGGTTCCTGCTTTTTTTGCAGTGAAATAACATGACATTCTGCTTTTGTTCCTAATCTTAATGGCAATAAGGAAGTGCCATACCCCTCACTTACAAACCCCAAAGTGTGGCTGCAATGAACTTCTCCGCCTCTATCTCTTATACCCCACCCAAAAATTCTGATTTGTCCTCCATGTGTATGTCCACTCAAAAAAAGATCAACTTCTTTTTGTATATGAGGTGAAAAGGTTTCAAATAAAGAAGGATCATGGATAGCAAGAATCTTAAAATCACCATTGCTGCTCTGTAATGGTGTTTCAATATCCACATCGCGATTTTGGGGACAATCCAAGCCTATAAGATCTATAACTTCTCCACTTTCGGATTCAAAAGATACTTTATCATTAGCTAATACCTTCACCTGACAATCAAGTAAAGTTGCATCAAGAAGGTGGTAGTCCGTTTCATAATCATTGTTACCCCAGACAAAATATATGGGAGCATTTAATCTTTTTAGTAATTTTATATTTTCTTGAACGCGTTGCATAGGGACTCCTTTTTCTGTCAAGTCTCCTCCTATAATAACAAGGTCAATCTTCTCCTCGATTTTCAAGATTGTATCTTGTTTGATTTTCCTTCTATGAACATCTGATATAAAAAAAATCGAAATTTTCCCAAACGACGACGGAAAGTGAGAAAACTCCAGAACTTGTCGATCAATACGGTCATAATGAGCCTTCCAATACATATATAACAAAATCCCAATGCCAACGAGTAGAATTGCTACAAAAAAAACAAGCATTCTTAAATCTCCTTTATGTTTACCTTCATGGATGTTCTCATTATCCTGCTATAGATGTTGCAACATTTATTGATTTAAATTTCTTTAATATCAAGAACTCGAAACCCAGATCTCTCCAGCTTTTTCGTAAACTTATCTATATTGTCCTTTTCTTCTAACTTCAATACAATTCGTCTAGTTAGCTTATCTGTTTCGTCAAAAGTAGCTAGGGAAATAACATTTTCATGGTATTGTTCTAGAATTCCACCAAGTCGAGCAATTCTACCTTCAGCCTCTGTGGAAGTGAAGGCAATCCGCACGCCTCTTCGTCTCGTACCAAATGCACTTTCAAATTGATCTAGTACATCATCACGTGTTACAAGTCCTAAGAATTTTTGTTGTTCATCCACAACAGCTAGTATAGAAAAATCTTTAAATAAGGGTAAGGTTTTTTCGAATACATCATTAATTGTTATAGATAAATCTTTTTCTTCAACGAATTCGTTAACATAATGATCGTTTAAAAAAACTTCCTTCGTAAAATCCCCTTTGAAAAAGTGTTTATAAATGATTTGTTTGGAGATCATTCCAACGAATCTGTCTCCATCTAGAACTGGCATACCTTGAATATCATTTTTATTTAATTTATCTAATGTAGAACCAATTGTACTTTCTATATTCGTTGTAATACTTTGATGTAAAGGCTTCATAATTCCTTTTACAAACATATATATCATCCTCCATTTTCACTATGTGTTATGAATAAAGTATTCTACATTTTTTAAAAATATCCTTTCCATGTACTTAATAATTTATCCTTTTTAGCCTTGCCGATGCATTTTTTTAGATAAAAAGATTGTTCGTGTAATAAGACATGCCTTGTTATACATAGATATATATTGTGCTGATACCCTTTCTTGGAGAAAAGAAAGGTGTTTTATTGTGCATACATCTAGAGAAAGGAGGAGCGTTGATGCATTCTCACTTCAAATATTATCAGCCATTCCACAGTCCTTATGATCCTTGCCCTCCGATTGGTGTTAAATCCTATCCTACCCCACCTCAATTGTATATGGGATTTCAGCCACCTAATCTGAAGCAATTTTCACCAATGGAGGCATTAAAACACGGGACTCTGTGGCCAGCCCTCTATAGCCCATACCCTGGCCCAACAAGAGAGGAGGAATCCTGATGAAACAATTACCAAGTTCCTATTATGATATGATGACCGAAATCCAAGCCATAGATTTTGTTCTAGTTGAATTAACCCTTTATTTAGATACACATCCTGAAGATTATGAAGCCATTCAACAATTTAATCAATATTCACAACAGTCTAGGAAACTGAAACGTGCCTTTGAAAAAGAGTTTGGTCCCCTATTTGAATTCGGAATGAGTTATTCTAACTACCCATGGAGCTGGGATGATACCCCTTGGCCATGGCAAGTTTAAAAAGGTAGGTGATAAATTTGTGGTTATATGAGAAAAAATTACAATATCCAGTGAAAGTGAGCACCTGTAATCCCCGATTAGCTAAGTTTTTAATTGAACAATATGGTGGAGCAGACGGAGAATTAGCTGCTGCTTTGCGATATTTAAATCAGAGATACACCATTCCTGACAAAGTCATTGGTTTACTTACTGACATCGGCACAGAGGAATTTGCTCATCTTGAAATGATTGCGACAATGATTTATAAACTAACAAAGGACGCAACTCCAGAGCAATTGAAAGAAGCAGGAATTGCTCCGCATTATGTAAACCACGACAAGGCTTTATTTTATCACAATGCAGCTGGAAACCCATTTACAGCAGAGTACATTCAAGCTAAAGGTGATCCTATAGCAGATTTGTACGAAGATATTGCAGCAGAAGAAAAAGCAAGAGCAACCTATCAGTGGATTATTAATATGTCTGATGATCCTGACTTAAATGATAGTCTTTCGTTCTTAAGAGAACGAGAGATCGTCCATTCTCAACGCTTTCGCGAAGCCGTTGAAATTATCAAAGAAGAGCGAGATAAAAAGAATTTTTTTTAAAAGACGCGGGTTTCCGCGTCTTTTCTATTATTCTTCTGGGATTAAGAGAGTTTCACCCGCAAAAACTTCCTTTCTATTTAGTTCATTGGCTTCTATTATTAATGCTTCCCCCCACTTCCCACCATAGAACTCCATGGCAATTGAAAAAAGTGTATCTCCCTTTTTTACTTGATAATAGCGTGGAGAAGGATTTTCCACTATCTTTTGGTCTTGATTTTGTATCTGTTCGTTCTTAGAAACTAAAGTGAGTTCATCATCACCTTTCCTAGAAGGTTCACTATCCACTTCTTCTATCATCAGCATTTCCTTTTCCACATCCGTATTTTCTTTTTCGTTATTTTCCACTTTTCCATTAGAATCATTAACTGATATTATAGATACCATTTCTCCCACTTTCGGTTCGCTAGAAATCGAAAGTGAATCTGATTCCTCATAATTTGACTGCCAAATATGATAAAAAGGGATGGATAATAAAATCACTATAAAGACAAGTAATAATAACCGAACAAGCGGAAATTTAATTTTAAATTTCACACCTTTATTTGATTGGCTGTGAACGACACTTCTAGGTGGCATGTTTAATAATGTAACGGAATCCTTAGGTTCTTTTTCATTATTTTTTTCAATTAAAAATTCTTTCTGCTCTAGAGGAATAGATTCGTCACCTCTCTGCTCTCTTTTAATTCGTTCCCGTAATTCATGTGCTTGATCTTTAAAATCCCCATGATTTATTGATGACATAGGCTACCCTCACTTTTGATAACGAATAAATAATGCTAGCAAGAAATCAATTAGAAAATGAGCAAACATAACTACCCAAAAACTTTGACTAACTTCAAACATTACACCTAATAAAAAGCTTAATAAAAAGACGGATACAAATAAGACAGGTTTATAAAGATAACGAATATGAACGAGAGCAAAAATCACACTGGCAACAATAAGACCAAACTTTGATTGCAGGATTCCTCTAAAAAGGAGTTCTTCACAAAAAGCGATTAACAATGTCATCCAAAATATGTGGAATGTAGTTCTATTCCGAAATACCTTTTCATTAACACCACCATCATCAAAAGACGACTCTGGCAGAACCTTCATTAAGAATAAATCTACACCTACCACAGCAATAGAAAAAGGTATAGAGTACAGTATAACTTTCTTTGTATCCCATACAAACAATGTTTCCCACGGTATGGAAGGAAAGAACAGCCATCCTCCTAAAAATGCCAAAACAATTAAAATCCCTTGTGTTAAATAAAGTTGTAATAGTAATTCCCTATCTGTCATTTTTTGTATAAGCTCATCTTGACGTAACTTATTCATGTTGTCCCTCGATATGAAAAATTGTTTTTAATTCCAATTTCCAATCCCATTCCTTTATCGTTGCAGAATTTTTTGCTGGTTCATGCCAATGGTCAAATGAAAACCCACAATAATCACAGCAATATTTATTTTCCACAAATTGTATTTTTTGTTGAAAATGCTTATAAAGACTCATTCTACGACACTCATTATTTTTTATCCATTCTAAAAATTCCTGTAGCTTTTCAGATTTATAGTTTTTTCGTGTGTAAATTAGTTCTTTTAAGAATACATAAATTTGGTCCCACTCTAATTCACTTAACTGTTTTCTATTTTCTATCATATCATGCTTTTCAAGGTGAAATTTCAAAAATCTCCAGTGAACCTCAGAAATTTGTAAAATCTCTATTATTTCTTCATCTACTGGTAAGTTTTCACGTAGAAAAATGTCTTTTTTTAGTAATGTTATTGCATGAAGTAAGGACGTTTCATCCATGATTTCAGAATCTATTAAATATTTGGGAATTCTTTCATCATTTTCCGAATAAAACAACAAACTAACGGCTTGTTCTCCGTCTCTACCAGCTCGACCGATCTCTTGAATATATGACTCCATATTTCCAGGCGGGTGAAAATGAATAACTAACCTTATATCGGGTTTATTAATCCCCATTCCAAAGGCATTGGTACAACAAATAATATCCAATTGATTTTTCATAAATTGTTGTTGAATGAGAATCCTTTCGTTGCTTTCCAAACCACCGTGATAATATGCTATTTTCTTATTTGGGAGCTCATTTTCAAGTAATACCGCTACTCTTTCTGCTTCATTACGACTAGAAAAATAAATCATAGTTGATTTGGAATGGTTATTAACTACTTCTTTTATTTGTTCTATTTTTTCTTTGCGAGTTTGCACTTGTTCAACCACTATAGTAATATTAGGCCGGTCCATAGGAAACACTGCTGATGTCATCCGCGGCCGTCCTAAAAGTCCTTTAATCTCCTCCTGGACCCTTGGCATTGCTGTAGCACTTAAGGCTAAAACCTGGGGGTGATCAAGAAATTCTAAAACAGGACGAATCCTTTGATAGTCCATTCGAAATTCATGACCCCATTGAGAAATACAATGGGCTTCATCAATAGCAATAAGTTGTATAGGAACTTGTTTTAGTAGATTTAAGAACGTAACAGACTGTAACATTTCTGGAGAACAATATAGCAAGTCCAATTTTTTAAGATTTGATAACACAACCTGTTTTTCCTGATAACTAATCATGCTATTTATAGAGGCAACTCGTTTGTATCCAAACTCTTTCATTTCTCTTACTTGATCGATCATTAAAGATATTAAAGGAGATATAACCACTACGAGTCCTTCATTCATCAAAGCCGGAAGTTGATAGCACACCGATTTCCCTGTACCTGTTGGCAATATCCCAAGGACATCTTTTTTCTCTTGAAGATATTCAAGAATCTCCTTTTGTCCTTCTCTGAAATTTTTGTAACCAAAATACTGTTGTAAGGCCTCCTGAAGGTTCATACTTCTCTCCTTCCCTTTACTTTTGCTAGTGTAAGTCTAATTTGAAAGTAAGTAATAGTCTCTGGACATTTTTCTTTTATATGACGCAAGCGGTGCGAATTCGTTTTTTGAATGGCTTCTTCAATAAGATGATACTCTTCATTTGTTAAAAAAGAATCTAATGGAAAATCCATGAGAGAAAGTGCCATTTCAACTATGTGATCTTGGATGGTACTTAATTTGTATCCTCTAAGAGATGCTATTTCCTCCATTAAATATCCTTTTTCATACCACTCCATTGTCTTTTGAGCTGATTGAGTTAATAAAACTCCTTCTTTCTCTTGTGGAAACCAAGTATTTAAAATATCGGATGGTGTAGTCCTTGTCCAAATGATTTGGCAAGTCCATAGCAGAAACAACTCAATATCATATGTGCTGAATGAGTACTTTTTAGCTAGCTGACGCATACTTAGACCCACTCGGTGACTACCCGTCAGCTTTAATACAAAAACGTCTGACATAGGGTGTGGTAGGCTTTCCAAGATGCTATATAAGTGGACATAAACTTGTTTCATGATTTCTGATAAATGTGACTTATGGTTAAGATAATAATTTTTAACCCACTTCTGTGTCGGAAGATGATCTGTAATAGGGGTGAACTTATGATTTCCTATGGATAAATTAGAATACATTTGAATCATTAAATGCAACCTTTCTAAGAATATACGTAGGTTTTTATTCATATTAATATCCCTGAAATCCTTTACACGTTCTCTATCAGATTTATGAACATCTAGAAAATCCATTCCCACTTTCGTTATAAGAAGTCTATCATTTTGAATTTGAATAAAATTATTTTGAAACATCCTATTCAATACTTCTTGATATGTATCTCTTTGTAATCCTGGAAATAGTCCATAGAATCCTTCTAAATGAAAAGTATGCACATCCTGAATCGTTTGAGCCGATTTTTTCCCTTTTAATAAATGAAACAGAGCAGCTTCTCCTCTTTCCCCTTGAAACCTTTCTAATGCATCGAGAATGAGAGTAATAAACATCTGTGATGACTCTCCTTTATTTATTTAGTATAAAAAAATAATATTATAAAACCCTTACAAAATGTAATTAAAATATAGGGTAAATGGGGGTAAATGTTGTAGTGATAAGCATTCTCATCAATTAACGGTTGAAAAGTCAAGCAAACAGTTTTACAATATGTTTGAGACAATCGTTTCAAACATACCATAAGGGACAAATATTTTTATTGGTCAATATATGGCCAGAAAATTAGGGAGGAATGTGACGTGGCTAAGTACACAATTGTTGACAAAGAAACTTGTATAGCATGTGGTGCATGTGGAGCAGCAGCACCAGATATTTATGATTATGATGATGAAGGAATTGCATTTGTAACATTAGACGATAACCAAGGTATTGTTGAAATTCCCGAAGTTCTTGAAGAAGATATGATGGATGCCTTTGAAGGCTGTCCTACTGATTCTATTAAAGTTGCTGACGAGCCATTTGATGGAGATGCAACAAAATTTGAATAAGAATAATAGAAATCCCTTCCTAACCGAAGGGGTTTTTTCATTATAGTGATGAAGAAAGTTTTATTTATATATTTTAGCTTTGTACTAGAATTGCAAATTTCTTCTTTGCTTCTAGTTCATCAAAAGTACTATACCACCTATGCTTTGTCTGATCAATGATTCTAAAATGCTTTGTTACAGCATTTTGTTGAAGGGTAAAAGCCCCCTCCTCCATAACGGTCAACCACCATACTTTTCCTCCCATTGTTTTTGATACCGGTCGATCAACGATAAAATGTGCAACAGTTTCTATTACTTCTACAACATTTTCTTCCCCTAACGTGTTTTCTGACAACTCCCACAGCTAAAGCAGTGGGGTTCTAGGATACTAACAAGCTTCTCTGTAAGATTTCAGAATCACGAAACAGGGCACATAAAGCAACAACAGTTGTCCAATTCCCTTTCATTCTACCTTTTTCTATTTGGACTAAAGTCTTCTTTGATATTCCTAGAATGGTAGCCATTTGATCCTGTGTATAATTTTTTTCAACGCGAATTAACTTAATCTTTGGAGATAGGCTATCTATTAACTCTTCTTTGTTCATAAGTAGCACTCCCCATACCTTTTATTTCTATTTTATCATGTATCTACGTTTCCCTTCTAGAAAATTAATAAATTCTAATTTCTTCCGATTATTTCGAATCTTTTTTCATTTATTTATTTATATCAATGCGTTAAAGTGTTAAAATAAAGTGAAACTTCAATCAGTGGGGGATTACCGCCCGTTCATACGGGGTAAATGAAAATCTATTGATTTAGCCCATTGACAATAACCTTAAGGTTATGATAAATTTTTCAGAAAATTATTATCAAGTAAAGAGAGGAGTGTTTGTTCTGAACACAATACTTATTTCAGATCCCATTCAGGAGGAAGGGATTGTATCCTTATTAGAAGATTCTAGATGTGTTATTCTACAAAAACATGTGAATGATGCCACAAAAGAAGAGTTAGAAAAAGTAGATGCTCTCATGGTAAGGAGCGGTACGCAGGTTACTGATGAAGTTATGGATAAGATGCCTAACTTAAAGATTATTGGACGCGCTGGGGTTGGTGTGGATAATATTCAAATAGAACAAGCATCAAATAGAGGAATATTAGTTATTAATGCTCCAAATGGAAATACCATTTCAACAGCAGAACATACTTTTGCAATGATGGCAGGTTTACTAAGAAAAATCCCTCAAGCCACACAATCTATTAAAAGCGGAGAATGGAATCGTAAACAATTCCAAGGCCAAGAGATTTATGGAAAAACTCTTGGTATTATCGGATTTGGAAGAATTGGAACGGAACTTTCAAAACGAGTAAAGGCATTTGGAATGAATATTCTTGTTTATGATCCATTTCTAACGGAAGAAAGAGCGAAAAAAAACGGAGTAACTCTTGCAGAAGAGCTTGATTATTTATTAGAGAATAGTGATATCATTACCGTTCATACTCCACTTACAGAAGATACACGACATTTAATTAATCAGGAAAACATTTACAAGACAAAAAAGGGAGTCTATTTTTTGAATTGCGCCAGAGGCGGGATCATAGAGGAGGATGCACTATATCAAGGAATTGTTTCAGGACATGTTCGTGGAGCTGCTTTAGATGTTTTTGATGTAGAACCCCCTACTAATAGGAATTTGTTAGAATTAGAGGAGGTTGTAGCAACCCCACATATCGCTGCTTCAACAGAAGAAGCACAGACGAATGTGGCAAAACAAATATCAGAGGATTTTCTTCGGTTTATAGATGGAGATCCTGTATCAAGTGCAATAAACCTTCCTCAGCTAACTAAAGATGAATTCACAGTTCTATCACCGTTTTTTGATTTAGTAAAACAAATGGGTAATTTCACTTCCCAATGTATGAAATCTCCTGTCAAAAAGGTTAATATCACATACGGAGGGAAGATTACAGAACTTGACACACAGATTCTAAGTCGTTGGTTTGTTAGAGGTTTCTTGAATTCCAGAGTAGACCAAACCATTAATGAAGTGAATGCTTTTCAGGTTTGCCAACAGCGAGGCATATCCTTTAGTGAAACTTTACAGGATGATACACATGGATTTACCAATATCATCGAAGCGACTATCTATGGAGAAAAGCAATCATTCACTATTATGGGAACCTATATTCCAGAAGTAGGTCCAAGAATTATTCGATTAAATGGTTTCTCCGTTGATTTCTATCCAGAGAATTCCTTGCTTTATATTCATCATAATGATCAACCAGGTGTAATCGGGATGGTAGGGCAATTCTTAGGAAACGAAGGACTTAACATAGCAACTATGGTAGTTGGCCGGAAATCAGCTGGTGGAGATGCAATTATGGTTCTTTCTTTTGATGAACCTGTTCCAACTCATATTGTGGAGCAAATTCAATCAAATCCTATGATTACAAACTGTCAAAGAATTAATATGTAAAAGAAAGGGGCTTGGACAAAGCATTTAAATAAAAAACAAACATTATGATTGGCGTAAAAACAAATCCGGAACTATACTTGCTTCAGGGGGCCTCTGGTGAGCCAAGGAGCTTCCTTGACTTCATCGCACCTTTGTGCCGAGGAAAACAAGCTTCGAAGCACTGCGTGTAGCATCCGAACTTCCTCGGGGTCTCACCTAGGCCTTTCCTTTCCCGCAGGACAGGGATACTTCCTCGAAAATACTTTGCACGAAGAAAAAGCGAATTGCTTTTTCGAGGAATCTGCATATGTTTCCGGAGTTTAATTTCCATCTTGTTCGTTTTTTTGTTCTTTATTTAAGTTATGTTCCAGTCTCTTTCTTATTAGTTAGTTATGGTAAATATATTGGATTTATTTGATCTGATGGAACTGGGATTGGATTCGTTAAATCGTAATTACTTAATTTTTTAAGGCCAGCATTACTAAACTGAACAGTTTCGTATCCAAAAGATCTGGCTGTGAGAAGGATTCCCTCGATCATAGTCAGATTTTCTTGATTCGCTAATAATGTAGTCCCCTGTGAAAATTCCACAATTAATGTCTCCTCATTTAAAGGCTCCACACGATTGATTTCCACATCTTCTGGAATAATAGACTGTAAGAGTGAGTAATCTTCAGGGCTTGTAAGTTCAGAAATATTGTCTTCAATATTATCAATTTCTGTATCCATTGGAACCAGCATTCCCATAGCCTTTTCATCAATTTTATATAAGAAATATATTTCTTTATCTGGTTGTTGAATTTTCACTTCTTTCATAGGACCAGCATGAGGAAAATCAACTCCACTTTCTCCATTCTCATTTTGAAAAAGGATGGTTTTATATCTAGTATTTCCAAACATTCGATGTAATGACCGGATTAAAGCATCCTCAACATAAGAGCCACTTGATGCAAAGAAAGATTGTGGAACTTGAACATGAACAATAGATAAATCTTGATCAAGTGTAAAAGTTATCCCCTTCAAAAAAGATTCCATTAATCCCCACTGTTCGAGTAATTCCGATTGGTCCTTATTAAGTTCGTGATATACCTCTTCTTTGGTCATGATACTAGTGGAAATAACCGTAGCTGGCACGTTATATAAGAAATCCTTACTTGGGAACACATACTGTACTGCGGCTGTGTCTGATAAATTAGATGTAACGAGGTGGGAATTTATAGGTGAAACTCCCATTATCCCCATGCCCCCTAAAATGGATTCGTCAGCTGCATCTGTTTCTGAAAGACCAATCTGATTTGGTCCTGTATGATTTAGACTTTCTTCTGACAGACGGCTCGTGTCATTATGAATTTGTACTGTGTCATCCCTGTTATCCTTAAGGAATAATGTAGGAGAAATCATAAACACTATTTACATAACAGCAGCTGCAGCAAAGGAAGGAAGTACCCATGGTTGCTTTAAGACATTTTTTCTTCGCGGTATAGTCTGCTCTTGATCAAGTCGTGAGGAAATTTGTTCAAGCCATTCCTGTTTTGATTTTGTATCTTGAATACTTGGCATATTTCTTAATAGATCTTCTATTTCTTCCTCACTATAACTCTTTTGCTTCACGTCTAACACCCTCCTCTCCGACCTTTTGTTCTAATAATGTTCTAAGTGCCTTCATTCCTCGATGCTGTGTAGTTTTCACCTTACTTAAACTCCACCCTAAAATCTCTGCTGTTTCCTGGATAGATAGATCTTGTATATAACGTAATATAATGACGGTTTTTTGATCGATTGTACAGTGTTCTAAGCATTCATAAATTTCTTTGATCTCTTCATTTTGAACAGCCATTTCTTCTGGAATGGGATCAGAATCCTGGATTAAAGGACTATTTTCTCCAATATCAAATAAATCCATAATATGTTTTTTTCTTCTTTTTTGTCCCCTAAAATAGTCAATAGCTGCATGTCTAGCTATAGAAAATATCCATGTTTTTTCGCTACTGTTCCCTTTAAAACTATCGTATGATTTAATAATATTGATATACACTTCTTGAGATAGGTCCTCAGCCAATTGTTTATTTCTTACCATATAAAAAAGAAATTGAAACAGATCATGATGATATTTATCATATAAGTCCTCAAACACCTCTTGCATGGAGAGTCCTCCGTTCATAATCTTAGTCGATTCTGCTAAAAAAAAGTTACAACCTTCCTGCTATTTTCTCTTTAAGACTATTTTACCTTTTTATAGAATACAAAAGAAGTATCAATCTTGCATCCATTGGGACTGCGAGATTGATACTTCAGAATAGTTTAATATTTTTTCACGAGTAACAAGATTAATCAACAATTAGCTTGCAATTTCGAGATAATTTGGAATAAAAAAGGTGAATGTTGTCCCTTCTTGTAACTTACTGTGGACAGAAATTGTCCCATTATGGGCTTCCACAATGTTTTTAACAATCGCTAATCCTAACCCAGTCCCTGTTTTCCCTTTTCCTCTTGATCGAGACTTATCAGCTTTATAAAATCTTTCAAATACAAATGGCAGATCTTCCTCTGATATCCCTGACCCTGAATCCTTAACAGAGAACTGCACACCATTTGATTGTTTTTGCACAATCAAATGAACATCTCCATTTTCATTAGTATGTCGGATTGCATTGTCAATTAAGTTTGTTAATACCTGCTCTAACCGATCGGGATCTACATTTAAGGAAGAAAGATCATTTGAAAAATCAAACTTCAATTGAATGTTTTGTTCTTTGGCTAGCCCTTGGAATTTACGTATGATTCGATCACAGAAGGTGCGTAGATCGACTTGATTAATGTTCAATTGGATGTGCCCTGCTTCCATTCGCGCTAGATCTAAAAGTTCATTTACTAGCCTGCCGATTCGTAATGACTCGTCATGGATAATAGCGGCTAATTCATTTTTTTCTTCCTTGGATTCAGCAATATCGTCCATGATCGCTTCACTATATCCTTGAAGCATAGATATAGGTGTTCTCAATTCATGTGAAACGTTTGCAATAAAATCCTTTCGAAGCTTATCCAATCTTCTTTCCTCTGACATATCTCGAATTACAGCTACAGCCCCCCTGACATATGACTGGTCATAGAGTGGAGTCATGATAATAACCCAATTCCTTCCTTGAAAGGCAAACTCAGCCATAACTTCTTTTTCAGTTGTAATAACCTGCTTCAAGATATCTTTTAATTCCATAGGCAAGACATTGTTCTCCTGGTCAGCTATCTTTCCTTTCTCGAAATACCATGATTCTAGAAAAGCGGTTGCTGGAGGATTGGTAACAAGCATCTCCCCTTTTCTACTTAAGGTGATGACACCATCTGCCATGGAACGCAATATTCCAGAGAGTTGCTCCTTTTCTTGACGTAACGCATTGATATGAAACTTTAATTGTCGTCCCATTCGGTTAAAGGCCATAGCTAATTCGCCAATCTCATCATGCGTTAAAATAGGTACTTTTGTATTAAATTCCCCTCGGGCAAGCTCAAAGGCCGCCTCCCTCATTTTAATCAGCGGAGAGGTAATTCTTGTTGATAAAAAGAAAGCAAAAATAGTTGTTAATACAATAGCTATCCCAGCACTTAAAAAAATGATTTTAGTAGTTTCAGAAGTTGTTTTTTCTACAATTGTTAAGGGCTGGTATACGTAAACTGCCCCATCTTGGTTCGGTAAAGATGTCCCTACAATAATAACTTCATTTGTCGAGTCTGGAAGTGTAGCCAGCTTTTTAACTGAAGTACTTTCCTCCATTACCCGACGCAACTCTTTGTCTTTGTTCAAAAATGCAGTAGAGATGGCCGGGGTCTTTTTCGCTTCAGAAGATGACATCCAAGTGGAATCTTCAAAAACGATAAACGCACGGCTATTTGGGTCAAGGATTCTTTCGGTAACAAAAAATATTAGTTCATCATTCTCACCATAATCCTCTACCACTTTTGCAATTTGTTCTGCATTTTGAAGCAACTCATCCTCTGCATCTATGACAAAGAAATTCTCAAAAAACTCTAATAACAATACTGTCAAAATGAATAATACAAAGGAAACTAAAAGTAAAATAGTAAACCATAGTTTACCTACTACACTTCTCCAAAACATCATTCACCAACTACCTCGAATTTATAGCCTACTCCCCAAACCGTTATGATCATTTTTGCTGCATCCTTAGAAACCTTATTTAATTTTTCGCGCAGTCGTTTCACATGGGTATCAACTGTACGCAGATCACCAAAGAACTCGTACTGCCACACTTCTTTTAATAGCAACTCGCGATCAAAGACTTTATCTGGAGCGCGGGCCAAGAAAAATAACAATTCATATTCCTTTGGTGTTAACCCTACTTCTTTACCATCTGCTAACACACGATGGGCATCATTATCAATCGTTAGATGTGGGAAAACTAAAACATCCTTAGTAGTCGTTTCAGTTTGTAAAAACTTTGTTGAAGAGGAACGACGCAAAAGTGCTTTCACCCTCAAGACAACTTCTCTTGGGCTAAATGGCTTCACTATATAGTCGTCGGTTCCAACTTCAAATCCTTGGACACGATTCGCTTCTTCTCCTTTTGCGGTTAGCATAATAACTGGAGTAGCCTTTTTTTCACGTATTTCTCGACAAACTTCAATTCCATCTTTTCCTGGCATCATAATGTCTAGTAAAATTAAATCGAAGTCCTTTTCTAGAGCTTTTTTTAAGGCATCGTCTCCATTATCCGCTTCATCCACTTCATAATTTTCCCTTTCCAAATACATACGGATCAAGCGTCTAATTCTTTCTTCATCATCTACAACTAAAATTTTAGCTTCTTTTTCCATAATAAGGGCCCCCCTTCTTATATACATAGAATAGCTGATTTCAAAGTTTGAGCAAAGAATTTTTTACAATATTTACGTTTATCATATTACGCATAGGAGTGAAGTCCAGCTATGATTAAGTTCACAACTATTAAATTAAACATAATAATAGCAAAACCTATAACTGCTAACCAAGCCGATTTTTCACCATGCCACCCTCTGGAAAGACGGAGATGTAAAAATGCCGCATAGAAGAACCATGTAACAAGCGCCCATACTTCTTTTGGATCCCATCCCCAAAATCGATCCCACGCTTCCTGGGCCCATATAGAAGCAAAAATAAGCGCTCCTAATGTGAAAACAGGGAAGCCAATAGTCACAGCCCGATAGGAAATTTCGTCGATTAAATCCGCATTGGCTCTTTTAAAGAAAGGTTGAAGAGCAGCACCAATTCTTTTTCTTAATAGTAGACGAAGCATACCATAAAGAATTAGCCCCACACTTAGGGACCACAGAAGTGTATTAAATTTACGAGCAGCATTTTCACCTTCCATCCAACTCGGAACGGTAAATAACGGTGCCATGACTTCTTCTTCAATCAGAACCGTATCGACTGGTGATACGATAGCTGGCATATGATATTCGATAGGCGTAGCTTCTTCATCATTTACCAATTCAAAAGTAGCTTGATAGTCCACTGCTCTAAATGAGGAAGTAACAAGTACAAATGCCAATGTGGCTAGTAAGCTATATAATACAAACTCTAACCAAAACGTCTGTTTGCTTTTCCTCGATTGATCAATGACTTTGATCAAGTAAATCAGTCCAGCAGCAAAGCTTACTGCTAATATAGCTTCTCCGAGTGCTGCAGTTGTGACGTGGATGTATAACCAGTGTGACTTTAAGGAAGGAACTAAAGGTGAAAGTTCCCTTGGAAACATACTAGCGAATGCAATAATGAGTAAAGCCACTGGGAGGGCAAATACTCCAAGGAAATTCACTTTGTATATAAAATGAATAATGATAAAAGCTAGTATAATCATCATTCCGAAGAAAGTAGTATACTCAAATAAATTACTAACTGGTGCGTGCCCACTTGCAATCCAGCGCGTTATAAAATATCCCACTTGAGCAATAAATCCAATGATGGTTAGTATGATTCCTATTCTAGCAGAAAAACCCTGTTTCTTTTGAACGTCCTTCTTATCTCGAATGGTTGCTGCAAAAAAAATAGTAGCCAATAAATAAAATATAAAGGCTGTAAACAGCAGATTCCCGCTTATAGTGAGCCAGTTATTCATTTTAATCCATCCTATTCTTTATAAATTTATTTCAATTCTTGTTGATCTACAGGTAGTTTGATGTCTGTATTCAAAAGCATTTTTTCCATTTCTCGTTTTAATCCAAACCAGTTTTTATTCGTATGTCCTGCGAGCCAAACTCCTTTTTCGGTAGGGTGTATCCAAATTCGTCTATGATACCAATACATACCTTGCACTACACCAATCATAAATATCATGGCTCCTATAAAGAACATCGGTAGTGAGTAGTCTTTTTTAACTTTTAATCCCGATGCAAATCTAGTTTCAAAGTTTGTTATGGATAACTTATAGTTGTTTTCAACCATTTCATTCTTAGATTCATCGTACTCATTTGGATCTAAATTAAAACCTATCCCCAAAAAACTTTTCTCGGGTTCGTCTTTCTCAGGTGGATATACAAGAAAAACAAATGCTGGGTAACGAGGATATTTAGATTTAGTTGATGGCACCCCGTCCTCTAGAAAAAATTCTGGATAAAACTTGTCCAATCTAACCTTTAATCCATTATCTAAAACGTACTCTTCCTTTGGGTCCTCCAAATTTACGGTAAATTCCCCAAGCGACTTTTCTTCCGGATCATTTTTTTCATGTAATTTAAAAGTCATTGTCCCGAATTCATTGTTTTGATAGGAAGCTTGATAGATAGAGTATCCTTCAATTTTCATTGCGTCATTGACACGAATCTCTCCGCGTTGAACTTCTTTTAGTTTTGGTTCTTGACCAATGATTGTATCTCCTTCTTTTTTATATATAACAACATCCGTTTGAAATAAACTTGGTATTAAAGCCCCTGTTTTTTTTATGGTTTCCCCAAAACGCGGATCGTTCTCGTCATAAAACTCTAATGTGAACTTTTCATTCTTGATATAGTATTCATAATTTGTATTTGGTACTGCTTTCATTTCCCCTTCCCGAAGCCATAATGAACTTTCGGAATACATAAAAGGAAAGGTTCGAATGATTGCAGCAATCAAGATAATGATTAACCCTATATGATTAACGTAAGGCCCCCATCTTGAAAATCTTCCTTTTTCAGCAAGGAGATGTCCATTCTCCTCAGTAATCTTATAGCGATGCTTTTTAAGTTGGTCCTTAACTTTTTGCATATCTTCCTTTGATACAACTTCAGTTTCAGAAAAAAGTCTTTGTCTTTTAAGAAAATTTTCATGTCGTTTAGGTTTTTGTTTTTTTAGCGCTCTATATAGAGGTACAAATCGATCTATACTACAAATAACTAAACTAATTCCAATAAGAGCTATCAGGAGAGTATACCACCAAGAGCTGTATAGGTTATGTAAGCCCAATTGGTAATATATTTTACCTAACAGCCCATAGGTGCTCTCATAATAAGTACTTGCAGGAGCGCTACCTGGAATGTATATTTCTTGGGGAAATATCGTACCAATGGCTGATGCAATAAGGGTAAGGATAATTAACCAAACCCCAACTTTTACAGAAGAAAAGAAATTCCACACTTTATCTACTATGGTTTTGTTATAGGTTTGGGACCTGCGTGCACTACCCTCATAACGCATATTCAAGAGGTTCTGTCCCTCGTTCCCGTCTACATGCTGATTCCCTTCAACAGGCTTTCCACACGCTTCACATAATACGGTTCCATGGGGGTTAACATGCCCACATTCGCATTTAATTTTATTCATTATTAAAACCCCTTCAAGTAACAATTTCATCTTCGTTTATTATACATGATGTTATTCAATGAACCATAGTAAAAACTACTTTTTTTTCTCAGCAAGAGCTCGAAGTTGTTTTACTTCATGAGGAGTTAACGCTCGATATTCTCCAGGTACAAGTCCATCAACGGTTAAAAATGCAAATCGCTCTCTTTTTAATTTTTGAACCATAAGCCTAATTCCTTCCAGCATTCTTCTCACTTGCCGATTTCGCCCTTCATGTAAAACCACTTGAATTATAGATTGGTTCTTCTGCTTATCCATAGATAAAATTTTGGCTGACACTGCCCTTAATTTTTCTCCATCAGAAATAACGCCTTTTCGCAGTTGATTAATATCGTCCTTGTTAGGAATGCCCTTTACTTTTGCAATATAGACTTTTTCTAACTCCGAACTTGGATGGATCATTTTCTGAGCAAAATCGCCATCGTTTGTTAATAACAAAACTCCAGTAGTATCATAATCTAACCGTCCAACCGGAAAAATTCTTTCTGGTACATTTGGAAAGAAATCAGTAACAACCTTTCTATCTTTGTCATCCTTTACAGCTGAAATAACTCCACGCGGCTTATAAAATAAAAAATAAACAGACTCCTCTTTCGATAAAGGAATGCCATTAACCTCAATTTCATCTTGGGTACTCGCCTTAGTGCCAAGTTCAGTAACTACTTTTCCATTAACTCTAACTTTCCCTTGGAGAATTAATTCTTCGGCTTTCCTTCTGGATGTTACTCCACTTTGAGCAATAATCTTTTGTAAACGTTCTCGACTATTTGTCATACAATCACCTGCTTTTTCTATTTGTTCTTAAGATAATATTAGTATACATAGAAATAGCGTTAACATCCCATGTTAACGCTACCCAAATACCATTGACACAATAAGAATTGATGCTATTATACCAATTAAATCAGCTAATAGTCCAACCTTTAGAGCATCTCCCATTTTTCTTATCCCAACCGCGCCAAAGTAGACTGTAATAATATATAAAGTGGTGTCTGTACTCCCTTGCATAGTGGAGGCTAGTCTTCCAATGAAGGAATCGGCGCCATAAGTTTGGATTAGTTCTGTTGTCATTCCTAAGGCCGCCGTGCCCGAAATGGGACGGACGAGAGCCAAAGGAACAATTTCGGATGGAATACCTATTAGATTTAACAAAGGTTCAAGAAACGATGTGAATGCCTCCATAGCTCCAGAAGCCCTAAAAATAGCAATGGACACCATCATTCCTAATAAAAACGGCAAAAGATTACTTGCAATTTTTAACCCTTCTTTTCCTCCTTCAACGAAAGCTTCATAAGCTGGAACTTTTCGATATAATCCAACTAATAGGATAAAAAGGATTACTCCAGGAATAATCCACGTACTTATAGTTCCAATCCACTCCATTATACCCCCCTCCTAATCCGGAGAAAATGAAAGAAGCGATCAATAATTAAAGCTCCAATGGTTGATATTGCAGTGGCTACAATGGTAGTTCCCACAATTTCCGTAGGTGATATCGACCCATATTTTATTCGAATAGCAATAACTGTTGTCGGAATCAAGGTCAAGCTTGATGTATTTATAGCTAATAGAGTAATCATAGAGCGACTGGCATCATTCCTTCCATGTAACCTTTTCATCTCCTCCATGGCTTTTATTCCCATAGGAGTTGCGGCGTTACCTAAACCAAATAAATTTGCTGTAATATTGGAAAGAATATATCCCATTGCTGGATGATCTGGAGGAATATCTGGAAAAATGCGCGTTACGATTGGACGGAAAATTCTAGATAAAGCTCTTAAGACTCCTCCATATTCAGCTATTTTCATCATTCCTAACCAAAACACTAATACACTAAGTAAACCAATCGTAACCGCTACTGCCTCTTCCGCACTTTGAAATAGTGCTTTATTTACTTCATCCATTGTTCCATTAAACATGGCAAAAATTATTCCTATAACCGCCATAAACATCCATATGTAATTAACCATCAGTTATTTCACTCCGATCAATTGGAAAAAGACTTCCATAGTCAAAGACATGATCGAATGTTTATTCTTCGGATTTGTAGAAACTACATTTGAGGAGGCTATTTCTTGATCATCCAACTCATAAAACATCCTTCCAAGTACGTCACTGTTTTTTTCTTGTTTAGGTATCCACTTTGCTTCTACTCTTGATACTTCCTCTTGGGTCAGCGGATATTTTTTTGAATTAGGGAAATAGGCTGTCCGATCGTCAAAGATCCATTGTTCAGAAAGCTTTCCTTCTTTTTGTAAGGTCTCTAATTTAAAATTTTTAAATCCCCACTCAAATAAGGCCTGATGATCATTCCAATCATCTGGAGCATTTAATGTTACTGCAATTAAGTCCATTCCATCCTTATGTGCAGAAGAGACAAGCGTTCTCCCTGCTGCTCTCGTATACCCTGTTTTTCCTCCTGTACAATACTCATAATACGCTGTTAATAGCTTATTTTTATTTTTCCAGCTATACGTACGATTTTCTGATTTATACCATTCAGTTCCAGAAATCTTCCGAAATGTTTCATTATCCATCGCATGTTTCATAAGTAAAGCCATATCATAAGCTGTAGAATAATGAGACTCAGAGTCCAAGCCATGCGGATTATCAAAAGAACTGTTTTGCATCCCAATCCATGCTGCTTTTTCGTTCATAAGATAACTAAATCCTTCTACGCTACCCCCTAGATATTCTGCAATAGCGACAGCCGCATCATTACCTGATCTTAGCATCAAACCATAGACTAGATCCTTGAGTTTGATCTTTTCTCCTTCCTCTAAGTAAATGGAAGAACCTTCCGTGTGTGTGGCATTCTTACTTACGGTAACTGTTTGATCCATCTTTCCTGACTCAACAGCTATAATTGCAGTCATAATCTTTGTAATGCTTGCGATTAATCTTTCCTCATGTGCCTTTTTTTCATAAAGGATTCTCCCAGTAGATTGTTCTATTAAAACCGCATTTCTAGCTGACACATTAGGCCCTCCAGAAGCAGAAACGGTTACAGTAAAGCTAATCCAAAGAATTAATCCGATGATCCCAATCCTTCTCACGTAAGTTCCTCCCATCCGCTCTTTGTTATCAATGTATGAAAAAGAGGACGGGCTTATGATTCCTAAAAAAAGAAAACCCCTTTAAGAAGGGGTTTCAGTGTCATCATGCATCACAATTTTTGTTCGATAATCCGTTTCATAATAGGCAAGCTCTTCTCTTATATCTTGAAATGGTTTTTCAAGTTCTCTAATTAATTGAGAGAAGGATGGCGGGGCATCCTTATAGAAGCGAATCGCATTTTTTCCTGTGTAAGCTGCTCGACTATTTTCATACCATGGTTCTTCCTTTGGAGAAAAGAACTCAGAAATACATTGATGATAAATAACATATAAAGTTTTTTCAGCAGCAGACTTTCGAAAGACTTCAGATTTTAGGATAACTTCTACAGCATCTTGTGCTTCATTGCAAAAAACTTCTAACCTCCGAAGTGTGGCAAGTAAATGACGATAATAATCTTGATTCTCATTTTTCACTTCCTGCTGAAGTTCCTTTAAATTATGGTTGTCCAAATAATCCGCCATTTTATTGGTCACTTGATCCAAAAAAGTCTCCACTTGTTCCATTTGTGACCGAACGAGTGTATTGCTCATTTCAATCCCTCCCAAGGGCACGAAGTTGTATTTAAAAAGGTAAGAAAGTATAAAACCTGACTAGCTTCAGCGATAAAATTTACCAAGCCACAATCTCAGTTTTTGTTCCGAGCAATAGCATGAAAGAAAGCTACTTAGAGCTTCTTCACAGAATCAAGAGCTTTTCTTGATTCCAGGGACAGCCTATCCATTAGAGTTGGTTCCCCCATCTCGGTAGATGATTATGGCGCTTGAGTTTTACTGATATTGCTATTGTATGATTAATCTTCAATAAAAGATGTATTTGATTCTAAATAATAACTTTCACCATCGGCAATCTTCATACAAAGTTGTTGCATTGAGTCCCATTTTATGTCTTTAAATATTTTTTTATAGTCTTCCAGTTCACTTATATACACTTTTTTTCTGGATTTCCATTCTGGATTCCTGATCAATGCAATTAGGGCTACTACGTCTTTTAGATCGACTGTTTTCTCTCCGAATATCATAATTGGATCACTCTCAAAAGGGGTGAATTCTGATCGTAATTCATCGAAATAACGGACATAGAGTAAAGAAAAAACATGATCTTCACCATCAATATCTAAAAGCACTTCCGAACGATTAAAGAAATCCTCGGGTGAATTTGATTTTTCTTTATCTAACTCATATCCATGGATCTGTTTAATTTTCATTTTCATTCCTCCACTTCCCAATTTACCCTTTTATCATACCACAAAAAATATTCATAGGAACAAAATACTTCATTCCTCTAGGGGTGATGCACTATATCTTCTTAGAAATAAGTCAGGACTACCCTCTTCTTCTCCCAGTACGTTTTCTTCTGGCAAAGGAGGTAAGTCTTCCAAGCTTGATAAACCGAAATACGTCAAAAAATTAGTTGTGGTGCCGAATAATATAGGTCTACCAGCACCTTCCTTTCTTCCTTTTTCTTCAACCAACCCTCTCGATACAAGTGTTTGGATCGCACGATCACTGTTGACCCCCCGCACTTCCTCTACTTCAACACGTGTTATCGGTTGACGATAAGCAATAATAGATAATGCTTCTAGTGCAGCTTGAGAAAGCCTGGAAGCTTGTGGAGATTCCATTAATCTTTGAAAGTAAACAGCGTGCTCCGGTTTTGTGGTCAACTGATAAATTTCTCCAGACCTCATGAGCATCATTCCACGTTGTGTATTTTCATAATCATACTTTAATTCTTCAATCACTACATCTATCGTGTTTAAATCCACCTCTAGAATGTGGGCTAGTTGTTTTTTAGTTAGTCCCTCATCTCCGGATGCAAAAAGCAAACCTTCAACAACAGCTTTCCATTTTACTTCTTCCATACTACTTCCTCCATCTTGAACACTCGGATTTCTCCAAAATGTTCATTTTGCACGCAATATACGTGATGACCTTTCATCAGTTCCAAAATAGCAATAAAAGTAACAACAATGTGATTCCTGCTTGCTATTGGAAATAATTGATGAAATAAAATCCCTTCTGAACTATATTCTAACGACAAAAGGATTTCTTCCATTCTTTGTTGGATTGGAATTTCCTGTTTTTGCACCCTTGTTTCAAGTGGTTCGTCCCACTTTTTTCTTTCTAACATTTTTTTCATTGCAGCAATCATGTCAAATAAAGAAACCTCTAGTGGGGCAGGGCTAGAATCTGAATTTTTGTACTCCTCTAATCCAGTTGGAGGTCTAGTATATACCTGATTTTGATCAAGTTCTCTCTGTTGCAGCTCGTGTGCAGCTTCCTTATATTTTCGGTATTCTATGAGTCGCCTCATTAACTCATCCCTAGGGTCTTCTTCTTCTAAATCTAAATCTTCAGGTTCCAATTCTTGTCTGGGAATCAACATGTAACTTTTCATAGCCAGTAAAGTAGCAGCCATAACGAGGTACTCACTAGCGATATCAAGCCTTAACTCCTTCATAGTATGTATATACGTCATATACTGCTCTGTGATCGTTGACACGGGAATATCATAAATATCTATTTCATACTGTTGGATCAAGTGTAATAACAGATCCAACGGTCCTTCAAAAGCTTCTAATTTTACACGATACATTTGATCCATAATGAAATTTCCTCTCCAAAAAAGGATAATTCTATCAAACGCCTACACCAATATTAGGATACCGGCATATGTTACAACGTAAGATAAATCTTACCGAAAAAACGGGAATTCGTTAACAAATTATTTCAAGGAGGTAATAAAAATGGGTGCTACAGGTTATGGCGCTGGATTTTCTTTAATAGTAGTGTTATTTATTCTACTAATTATTGTAGGTGCTGCTTGGTTCTAAAACAATAGTAAGAGAAGGGGCGTACTTTTACGTCCCTATTTTTGTTCCAAAATAAAGTATAAAATATGTCTAACTCCAGCGAAAAAGCTTCATCGAGTGATCTTCGAAGTTTTTGCCCCGAATAATCGCACAAAGGAAAGCTACTTAGAGCTACTTTGCAGAAACAAGTGCTTTTTTGTTTCGAAGGCGCTTGCGCTTTTCTTATGCCATATCTTTTTTCCAAATACATCATATGTTAAACTTTATCATAACGTCCTCCTATTTGAGTAGTTATATTTAAAAGGGTGAATTATTTATGTATGATTCTGCTTATATTGATTATTTGGCCCATTTACATGGTACAAGAGATTATTTTGAATGTCACGAATTGTTAGAAGAGAGATGGAAAAGGGATCTGCCATTAAAAAAAGATGCAATCCTTGTTGGGTTTATACAATACGCCGTATCTCTCTATCATTATCGTAGAAATAATTATGAAGGAGCCATACGTACACTTGAAAAGGCCATGACCATCTTTTCTGAAAAAGAGTCAGAAATACAAGAATATGGTATTGACTCTCCACATTTTCAAAGAAAACTAACAGAGCTTTTTCAAACAATGAAGGCTAAGAAGCCTTATAAAAGTATAAATATCCCACTAAGTGATCCTATTCTTATTGAAAAAGTAAAGAAAAGATGTCTTGAATTGAACTGTACCTTTGGAGATCAAAGCAATTTACAAGACAAGTTATTAGTTCATAAGCATAAAAAAAGAGATAGAACCGAGGTTATTCAAGAAAGGTTACAATCACTACAAAAAAAAACTAAGGCAAAATAGCCTTAGTTTTTTATAGTATCTTCGTTTGATTTTCGCATTTGTTAATAAATCTATCAGTTTGTTGATTTGCTATAATTTTGAATTTTTCTCCAAAAAGTTGCTTTACTTCTTCTACCATTTTCTTTCCAATCCCCTGATTACGATGGGAAGGATTAACACTAATGTGTTGAATGATCACTTTGTCTTCTTCAAAACGCACTCCGATAATACCCAGAATATCTTCTTCCTTCCATAAGTAAAGCTCCCAACTCGAGTTTTCCTCATATTCTTTAATTGTTTGTTGTAACTTCTTTACATCCTTTTCTTCTGGCATAAAAGAAAGTAACCCCATTGCAATTTTTTCAAAATTTTTCTTGAAACGCACCAACATAATTATCCCTCATTATTCGTTAGCTTTTCTTTCAATCAATAGGAACAGACTCAAATAACAAAAATGTTACTACTATTTATGACTGAATTTTTCTTATTTGTCAATCCTACCAGATAATAAATTACCAAATAAATGGTTATTTATAAAAAACTTTTTTTACTTATTATCCCCACTTAGTAAGAAACTATACTTCAAATTTAATAATTTCTCAACCGAGTCGATTTTCTCACCTAAATGTTTCTAAAATTCTCCATCCATCTGATTTTTTAGTGCCTATTCGAAAGGGTATCAAGTTAATTATTGACATCCAGGCATTAAAATAAATAAAAAGCTGAATAGAATGGGGAGATCGATCAAGGATTGGAAAGAAAAAAAGAAAAATAAAAAGATTAAATAATGGTCCACCTAAACTAATAAAACGGTCCGAAATAATGCTCGGAGAGTTTAATTCAATTTGAGTGGAAGCTCCTCCAATAAAAAAGAAACGTAGGATAAATCTAATGTTTGACCATTTCAAGCTATGAACGACCCTCCCCCTTCCAAGATTTATTTCAATCTTATGTATATGGAAAAAGGACGCAGCAATTACATGACCTAATTCATGAAAAATTAGAGTAATGGGCGCAAAAATAAACAAAAATATTAATAAATCCATAACCTCTCCTATAAACATTTTTTCTTACATCTAGAATACTCTTTTTCTAAAAAAAGAAAAAGAGGTTTAACTAGCATAAAGGAATCATACCGTCTCAGAACGAGAAAAGAGCTTACTTACGTAAGCTCTTACTCTTCTACAATATGAACTTCCTTCATTCGATCGCCTTGCTTGATCTCATCTACGTTTTCCATGCCTTCTACCACTTTTCCAAACACAGTGTGTACTCCGTTTAGATGTGGCTGTGGTTCAAAAACAATAAAAAACTGACTACCGCCTGTGTCCTTGCCAGCATGGGCCATAGAAAGAGAACCTCTTTCATGTTTATGAGGATTTCCCTCTGTTTCACATTTAATTGTATATCCAGGGCCACCTGTTCCAGTTCCATTAGGACAACCACCTTGTGCAACGAAACCAGGAATCACACGATGAAAATTCAAGCCATTATAAAATCCTTCTTTAATTAACTTTTCAAAATTAGCCACTGTTCCAGGTGCTTCATTAGGAAATAATTCAATTTTGACTTGTCCACCTTTTTCTAAGTCAATCACTGCATATTTGCTCATATATTGCTTGCTCCTTCCTTTATCAAGATTGAATACTTCTCGATTATACGATAAAGAAACACAAAAAGAAAATAATGGGGGAAACTTTCTCTTTCTTCCACTGTTGGTTTTTTTCTATTATTTCTTATATTCTAAGTCTAAGCGAACTAGATCTTCAAAATCTTCTCTTTTCACAACTAATTGATGATTGCCGTTTTCCACAAAGACGACTGCCGCTTTTGGAAAACGATTATAATGATTAGCCATAGCATATCCATAAGCTCCCGTGGAAGCCACTGCTAAATAATCACCAGGATCAATGGAAGGAACTTTTAAATCCCAAATTAACATATCACCTGATTCGCAACACTTACCTGCAATGGAAACTAGCTGACTAGGCTCTTCTTCTAGTTTATTTGCAACTACGGCTTGGTATTTTGCCCCATATAATGCTGGGCGTAGATTATCTGTCATCCCTCCATCTACGGATGCATAAGTTCTTACCCCTGGAATTTCTTTAATAGACCCAAGACTGTATAGCGTAGTTCCTGCATCACCTACGATAGAGCGACCGGGCTCAATCCATATTTCAGGAATATCCATTTGGTAAACTTCCACTTGTCTCTTAACCTCTTCAACCAATGCCTCTACATATTTAGGTAATGGAAGTGGTTCATCATCAGAAGTGTACTTTATACCAAAGCCCCCACCCACATTAAATACTGCAGGTGTAAAATCTAGTTTATTTTTCCAATCAGCAGAAGCCTCAAACAATTTTCTGACAGCCATCACAAACCCATCAGTTTCAAAGATTTGAGAACCTATGTGACAATGGATTCCATCGACCTGGAAGTGGGGATCTTGTAGTAAAAGCTGTAATGCTTTTTCCACCTGTCCACTTTTTAAATTAAAGCCAAATTTCGAATCCTCTTGGCCTGTTAAAATATAATCATGGGTGTGTGCTTCAATTCCAGGAGTCACACGGATTAGCACTCTCATTTTATGTTCATGTTTTTTTAATAGATCTTGTAGAAGGGCTATTTCATAAAAGTTATCAATTACGATACAACCTATATCCTCTTTTATGGCCATTTCCAGTTCTGCTACACTCTTATTATTTCCGTGCATATGAATCTTTTTTCTTGGAAAACCAGCCTTTATGGCTGTGTAAAGCTCTCCTTGTGACACAACGTCCAAACTTAGCCCCTCTTCCTTTGCTAATTGAACCATAGCTACTGAAGAAAAAGCTTTACTAGCGTATGCAACCTGTGACTTAACACCTAATTTCTCAAAAGTATCCACAAAACTACGTGCATTCGTACGTATTTTTTCAACATCATATATGAATAGCGGTGTTCCGTAGATTTTTCCTAACTCAACAACATCAACACCGTTTATCATTAAATGGTTATTTTTTATTAAATTTTCCAAAACCAACACTCCCTAAAAATCTATTCCCACCGTCGAAGATCAATATCTAGTAAAAGATATAAAGTCATTATACTTTAATAAAGGGAAAAATTTAAGTCCTGAATAAAAAAAGGGAAATTAGAAAAAGCTACACGGGTTAGCCGAGTAGCTTTATGGTTGCCTATAATTATTTTGCGGATGAACAATTCTTGGCCTTTCTTTAGATGCTGGCACTGATACACGGATCAGGATATTTAGAAGAGATTTTAAATCAAAAGGCAAAAATGGCCATAGATAAGGGGTATTAAATGAGCGAGTATGAGCCAAAAAGAGCAACAGTAACGTGGTACCAATTAAGAAACCATTAACACCAAAAATAGCAGTGATTATTAACAAGGCTACTCTTGCGATTTTATTAGCTACTCCCAATTCATAACTTGGGGTAGAAAAGGACCCAATTGCACTAATAGAAACGTATAAGATAACCTCAGGAACAAATAGGCCCACATCAATAGCAATTTGTCCAATCAATACTGCTGCTATTAACCCCATAGCAGTTGAGAGTGAGGTAGGTGTATGAATGGCTGCAATTCTTAAGAACTCAATCCCTATATCCGCTATGATTAGCTGTAAAACGACTGGTATATTGCTTTCTTCATTTGGTCCAATAAAACTTATCTCCTCTGGTAACAATGAAGGGTCTTGTACAAAGATAAGCCAAAGTGGTAACAGAAATAAGGAAGCGAAAATTCCCATAAAACGAATCCATTTGACGAATGTTCCAACAGTTGGGGATTGACGATATTCTTCAGCATGCTGTACATGGTGAAAAAAAGTTGTTGGAGTAATGATCATACTAGGCGAAGTATCCACCATAACTAAGACATGTCCCTCTAAAATATGTGTTGCAGCCACATCGGGCCTTTCTGTATATCTAACTAAAGGAAATGGGTTGTAACCTTGTTTTACCATGAACTCTTCTACTGTTTTTTCTGCCATGGTAATTCCATCAATCTCTATTGCTTCTAACTCTGATTTAATTAATTTTACAAGACCAGGATCAGCAACATCTTGTAAATATGAAATACAAATATCCGTTTTTGAACGTTCTCCTACACGTAGAATTTCGTTTCTTAATCTTTCATCTCTAATTCTTCTTCTCGTTAAAGCTGTATTCTGAATAATATTCTCTGTATATCCGTCTCTCGATCCACGAATAACTTTTTCAGTATCAGGCTCTTGCGGAGATCTTCCAGGATAACTTCTAACATCAACAACAAATGCCTCTTTTTCCCCGTCAATAAACACAACTATCAACCCTGCCAGTAATTGGTCAACGACTTCATCTATTGTCTCTACACTTGTTACCTGTTGATGCACTAAACGATTTTCTATAATTTCTTTCGTATTTTTACCAGGAGTTTCTTTATTGTTTAAGGAAAGTAGAGTTTCTAGTATTTCAATAATAAAAGCACTCTCACAAAGTCCTGTTAAGTAATAAATATGGATCTCTTTTTTTAAGATGGTTAGTTTACGAAAACCAACATCAAAGGATACCCCTACCCCAATGTGATCCCTCATAAATTCATCAACTTGTTTGATTTTCGGAGAAATGGGGGTTTTTTTATCTGTTTTCAAGTAATTCCCTCCCTCTCTAAAATAAATTTCAAGGCTTTTTTTGTAATTGGGGATCCTTTTTTTACATCATCTTTCCCATGCATTTTACCGATATCACCAATAGCGATAACATTGGGGATTGGTAATTGATCTAAAATATAAACAGTGTCACCGTTTATTCTTTGACCCTCTAGTTCGATGACCCCCTCTTTGTCTACACCAGCCCCAACAAATTCTCCATCTTGAGTGATGGCCAAATCTATTCTAGTCCACTCAGAATGTCGAGTGTGAGAGGCCACAGCTAAAGCCCCAATGATTACAATGTCAGGATGGTCAAATAAGGCCTGTATCACTTTTTCTCCAGGACCAATACCCTGAATCCCAGCATCATCAACCAAGACATAGATAGGATCTTCATTGATTGAGAGGATTCGTTGAATGAAATCATTCGGCTCAATTTCTGTAGGGTTTGATGCAAAATCTGCTAGACAATACCCACCTATTTCCTTGCTTATCGTTATAACTGATTTTCTTGCGTATTCATCTGCATCTGTAATGATAATAACTCTTTTCATTTAGGCTCGGTCCTTTCCTAATAAAATGGTTTTGGATCTTTTATTTCACAAACCATAACCAATGAAAAAGGGAACCGGATATTTTCCCTATTACAATTGCCATTATGAATAGCAACATTTTATGCTCCATACCTAGTCTTCTCGTAATAATGGGGAACACGTTTAAGACTTCTGTTAGCGCTGCAGCTAACATTCCAACAAAAATACCATGGGCAATTCCCCATATGGATAACGTCCATTCTGGAAGTGAAAATCTAAACCATTCAAAAGAAAGAAAAACTCCGAATAGTGAGCCTAGTACTACAACTGTTTGATAGTAGCGGCTGAGATGTCCCGTTTTTGATAGTTGCATTAATCTCGGAATCACTCCCAAGACTGTTAAAAATGCGACTAGTCCTCCTCCTACTGCTAATCCTCCACCTAGTCCTATAATAAATTCCAAAAGAACAGTAATCATGATTTGGGATCCGTCTTATTCTGGTGTTTAATTAAGTATTTGTCGATGTCTGACTGGTAATTATTCATTTCAATTTCTAGTGGACTAGGTTCCTCATTAATCCGTTTTTTAAATACATGGTTAAAAAATAATACCATCCCCAAACCAAGGCCAAAGGAATATGGAATTTGAATCCACAGTGGGTATTTCTCCTCTTTACCAGTTATCATATAGTGCAATTTTTGTTGCACCTGTTGCATACTTACATCATAATGAAAATTTATGATTGCCATCCCAGCCCCTACAAAAAGGAGGAGCCAAATTACTCCAACGAGAAGAAAAGGAGTTCGTTTTATCGGTTTTTCCATTAAAATCATGGTCTCGCTATAACCGATAAATTGATACTCCAAATAAGGAAAGTTCTTATATAGTTGATCGAGAATATAAAATGAATCCAAAACAACAACATTCTCATCTTCTTCTGTATATTGATAAATAGAATAGTTTCTTAATGCTGTTTGAAGTCCAGATGGACCCTTAATATGAGCAATCATGGACAAAGTGATATTCTTTGGTTCCTTTATATGCACTTTAGGTTTTAGTTGTATATAAACGATTGAATCCATCATACCTTCCCACCTTTATAAGGTTAGTATGTGGAAGCTTTGTTTAATTCATTCATATTAGAAAAACTTGGTTTATTGTTAAAGGGATTCTTGAAAGCAAAATACACTTTCAAGAATCCGTTATACTCTGAAGTGTAAGTTCTAATGGGGGAAAGCCTAATTTTTTTATGTACTATCAACTGACCAAAGTTAGAAATTTTGGTAGTAAGAAAAGCGCAAGCGCCCTCGATCATCGACGTACGGCGGTGGACCTCATCGATATTAAGGATCGGCGGCTAAAGCCGTCACATCGTGTGACAACGCCGAGGTGACCTACATCGTGTAGGCCCAAAGGAAACACGGTTCACGAGGGCTCGCATCCTGCGGGTCAGTTCGGTGTTGCGACAAATGTTTTCGGTGGGGCCGAATAATCGGATGTCGCGTTTTTAACCGAACCTCCTTCATCGATGTTGACTTATCGATGGAGAGGAGGGAACCGACTCTAGTCGATAGGGCGCTGGAGCTAGACAAATTTTATACTTTCCTATCTGTTAAAAAAAGCTAGGGGCATCCCTAGCTTTTTAACTATCTACCTTCATCGAAAGTGTACTTTTTAGTTCATTTCGTTTCGAATGACATCTAATATTTTCTTTTCGAGCCTCGAGACTTGAACTTGTGAAATTCCAAGCCGGTTTGCTACTTCAGATTGGGTTTGATCTTTATAATAGCGTAAGTAAATAATTAATCGTTCTCTTTCGTCCAATCTTAAGAGGGCTTCTTTTAAAGCCATCTTATCAAACCATTTAGAATCCTGGTCTGCCATTTGGTCTAGTAAAGTAATTGGGTCTCCGTCATTTTCATATACAGTTTCATGAATTGATTGAGGAGATTTGGCAGCTTCTTGAGCAAGTACAATTTCTTCAGAAGGAATTTCTAAGGCTTCAGACAATTCGTGGATAGTAGGACTTCTACCAAGCTTCTTGGTAAGCTCATCCTTCTTTCTTCTGATTTTATTCCCTGTTTCCTTTAAGGAACGGGATACTTTTATACTCCCATCATCTCTAATAAACCTTTGTATCTCTCCTATGATCATTGGCACGGCATAGGTAGAAAACTTAACATCATAAGATAAATCAAACTTATCAATGGATTTGATTAAACCTATGCTCCCAATTTGGAATAAATCATCTGGATCATACCCACGATTTAAAAATCGCTGAACAACAGACCAAACCAATCGTATGTTTTTTTCGACCAGCAAATCTCTAGCTGTTTGATCTCCTTCCTGACTCGCTTTGATATAGAATTTTACCTCTTCATCACTAAGCTGTTCCTCTCGACTTGAACTTTTTTTCAATTCTACATCCATATCATTTCCCCTTAATTACAAACCGGCTTATTTTGAGTTAAGTGTTTAGTTAAATGAACAGCTGTACCTTGTCCAGGAGAGGATTCAATTTCAATTTGGTCCATAAAGTTTTCCATAATCGTAAAGCCCATTCCAGAACGCTCTAGTTCTGGTTTCGAGGTGTAGAGAGGCTGTCTTGCCTCATCGATGTTTTCAATCCCTTTCCCTTCATCTCGTATGGTTATTTGTACGGTTTTATCTTCAATGACACAAGATATATAGACCTTACCTAATCCGTTCCCATCATACCCATGGATAATAGCATTCGTGACTGCTTCTGAGATTACAGTTTTAATCTCGGTAAGTTCATCCATTGTAGGATCTAGTTGAGTAATAAATGAAGCGACTGTAACACGAGCGAATGATTCATTATCACTTAGAGCAGAGAAAGATAAATTCATTTCGTTTCTCATGACGCCACCCCCATATTTTGAAGGGCATGTACCTCGTCATCTTCAAATCGAATAATTTTAAACATTCCTGACATATCAAATAATCTCTTGATAGCAGGAGAAATGGAACATACAACCATTTCTCCACCTGCTTGTTTTAGCTCCTTATATCGGCCTAAAATGACTCCTAATCCAGAGCTATCCATGAAACTAAGACCTTCTAAATTTAACAAAACATGTTTAATATCATTTTCTTCTAACATTTCTTTCCAATTGGTGCGAAACTGATCTGATGTGTGGTGATCCAATTCACCTTTTAATCTTACTAATAAAACATGTTGATGTTTTTCAAAATCAACCGAAAAGCTCACAAGCATATCCTCCTTCAAAATGTTGTTCCATGTGAGTTTCGCTTTGATTTTTTAAAATTCCTGCTAAAAGACAAAAGTAGTGTCCATTCGTCAATTTCATTGCTTTATTTTTAACACTTGATCCATAAGATTTCTTTTCCATAAAGACCATAATGAAGCTTTATCTACAGATACCCCTACCACAAGAGGACTCTTATATATGGTTTCTTCCCCATCTTTAACTAATAACATCCCAATTTTATCGCCTCTTTTTAATGGAGCTTTGACATTATTATCTATTTTGGTTTCTGTAGAAAATCCATCCATTTCTTGACCCTTTTTAATTAAAATTGAAATAGGTTCAGACGTATAAATATCCACTTGTTCTGGTTCCCCTTTGGTTAAGCGGAGTTGATCAACAACTTCATTTCTCTCAAATAATTTCTTTGTTTCATACTGGGAGAATGCATAGTCTAGCATTTGTGATACTTCTGCATTTCTTGTTTTAGGTGTTTCTTCTCCCATAACCACAGCGATTACTCGCATACCATTCTTTTCAGCAGTAGCAGTTAAACAATATTTTGCTTCGCTCGTATAACCTGTTTTCAGGCCATCCACACCATCATAAAAACGAACAAGTTTGTTTGTATTAACTAACCAAAATGGATCATCAGAGTCTTTGCGAAGATAATCTTCATAAATGCCTGTATATTTTGTTATATTCTCATACTTAAGGAGTTCTCTTGCCATAACTGCCATGTCATTTGCCGTGGAGTAATGGTCAGATTCAGGCAATCCTGTTGTATTTTGAAACTTTGTATTTTTTAATCCTAATTCTTTTGCTTTTTCATTCATTTTCTTCACAAACATTTCTTCGCTTCCGGCAATTTTTTCAGCTAACGCTACGGAAGCATCATTTCCAGAGGCAACGGCAATTCCTTTTAACAAATCCTCTACTGTCATTTCTTCCCCAGCTTCAAGAAATATTTGGGATCCTCCCATAGAAGCAGCGTATTCACTTGCCCTTACTTTTTCATCCAGGGATAGTGCTCCATTATCCAACGCCTCCATGATTAAAAGTAGAGTCATGATCTTAGTCATACTCGCTGGAGGTAGCTCCTCATCGGCATTCTTTTTAAATAAAACTTCTCCTGTATCTCTTTCTATCAAAATGGCTGATCGAGCTTTTTTCGCTAAGCCAACACCACTGTCTTTACTTTCTTCTCCGAAGATTGTCTGCGGTGTCATACTAAAAAACATTAAAACTACTAGCAAAATTGACAATTTCTTCATTTGTGTCCCTCCATTCTATGTACCTACATATTTTTACCAAAGAAGGTTTTTTTATAACAATAAAATTAGAAAAAATAGGCTTATTGCCAAGTTCTAAGGGCGATAGCCCAATTTTTCATGTACTATCAACCAGCTAAAGTTATAAATTCTGATAACAAAAAAAAATCGTGAGTCTAAAGACTCACGATTTTCAGCTTTATTTTGTAATAATGTCGTAAATTAATGTTGGGGATTCTGCAGGTTCTTTTTGAATGACTATGTTTTTATCTAAAATTTTTAACACTTCGAAAACATCCTCTTGATTAGAATGTATAGTAGCGATTGAATCTCCCTTTTGAACCGAATCTCCAACCTTTTTATTCAAATAGATTCCAACAGACAAATCGATTATTGAGTCTTTAGTTGCACGGCCAGCACCCAAAATCATGGCTGCGGTTCCAATTTCATCCGCAATCATTGATGAAATATAGCCATCTTCTTTTGCAAGAAATTCAATTTGATAGCTGGCTTGTGGTAGTTTTTCTGGATGATCTACCACGGAAGGATCTCCGCCTTGTGAAGATAAAAACGTTTTAAACTTCTCTATAGCTTTCCTATTCTTCACAGATTCGATGAGCATTTCTCTTGCTTGGTCAAGGGAGTCAGCCTTTTTAGCCAATACAACCATTTGACTGCCAAGAGATAAACAAAGTTCAGTTAAATCTTCAGGCCCATTTCCATTTAATGTATCAATAGCCTCCCGAACTTCTAGAGCATTTCCAATAGCGCGTCCAAGAGGTTGAGACATATCAGAAATGATAGCCATTGTTCTTCTTCCTACTTTGTTACCAATTGTGACCATAGCTTCAGCTAAATTTCGAGCATCCTCTTTGTCTTTCATGAAAGCTCCTGCTCCTGTTTTCACATCGAGTACTATAGCATCAGCACCGGCAGCAATCTTCTTACTCATTATAGAACTCGCAATAAGTGGTATAGAATTGACCGTAGCTGTAACGTCTCTTAGGCTGTACAGCTTTTTATCTGCTGGAGTTAAATTCCCGGACTGCCCTATAACGGAAATAAGATTTTGATTTACTAGCCTTATAAATTCACTTTTATCAATTTCCACATGAAAACCTGGAACAGACTCGAGCTTATCTATTGTCCCTCCTGTATGGCCCAAACCCCTTCCACTCATTTTGGCAACTGGAACGCCAACAGAAGCAACCAATGGGGCTAATATGAGGGTTGTCGTATCTCCAACTCCTCCAGTTGAATGTTTATCTACCTTTATACCTTCGATTTCAGATAAATCAATAGTGTCACCACTATTTACAATGGCCATCGTTAAATGGACTCGTTCTTCTTCATTCATGTCTTGAAAGAAGATTGCCATGCATAAAGCACTGGCCTGGTAATCAGGGATATCTCCATTTGTGTAATGCTCAATAAAATAATCAATTTCTTCTTTACTTAAATGATGTCCATCTCTTTTTTTGGCAATGATATCATACATTCTCATGGGCCAATGTCCTCCCCTTGTGTTTTATTGTGGAAATGAAGCAACAATTTCTTTGACAAAAGAAAGAAAATCTTTTTTTACTTTCTGAGTCGTATCGATAACTTCATCATGCGTTAAGGGTTGGTCTAAAATTCCTGCAGCCATATTGGATATACATGAAATACCTAACACGGACATGCCTGCATGATTCGCTACAATTACCTCTGGAACAGTAGACATCCCAACGGCATCTCCACCTAATATACGTAACATTTTAATTTCAGCTCCTGTTTCATAAACTGGACCCGTATTACCTACATAAACGCCTTTCTGCACCTTTAACGATAAGTCTTGAGCTACTTTTTCTGCATGTTGTATTAGATTTCGATTATACGCTTGGGACATATCAGGGAAACGGGGACCCATCGCACGATCATTCTTGCCAATTAAAGGGTTTGTACCCATCATGTTTATATGGTCGGTAATTATCATTAGGTCCCCTGGCTGAAAGCTCTCATTAATTCCTCCAGCGGCATTCGTTACAAGCAAATGGTTAATCCCAAGTTCTTTCATTACTCGTACTGGAAAAGTCACTTGTTGCATGGAATAACCTTCATAAAAATGAAATCTTCCCTGCATAGCCATAACTGTTTTGCCTTCAAGAATACCAACAACTAACTGCCCTTTATGCCCTTCAACCGTAGATTTTGGAAAGTTAGGAATTTCATCATAGGATATAGTCACAGCATCATCGATTTCATCAGCAAGAACCCCTAATCCAGATCCTAAAATAAGGCCAATTACAGGATTCTTTCCATTGATCTTTTGAGCAATAAAATGCGATGCCTCTGATTGATTATTTTTGTCCACCTTGACTCCCCCTCATTAAATTTCTGATAAGAAACTGGCTCCATGCTTTGGATTTTTTACATCAAAATTTTCTGAAACAGTAGCACCAATATCAGCAAAAGTTTTACGAATTGGCAATTCTTTCCCTTTGTTTATTCCTTTATGGTAAACAATAAGTGGTACAAATTCTCTTGTGTGATCTGTTCCATGGTGTACAGGATCATTTCCATGATCGGCGGTAATGATTAGAAGGTCATCATCCTTCATTTTTTCTAGAACCTCTGGTAGTCTCTGATCGTATTCTTCTAATGCCTTTCCATAACCAATCGGATCCCTTCTATGACCATATTTCGCATCAAAATCCACTAAATTCAAGAAAGAAATTCCGCGAAACTCTTGGTCTAGAGTTTTTACCAATTGATCCATTCCATCCATATTGTCCTTTGTTCGTATGGATTGAGTAATTCCTTCTCCATCATAAATATCTGATATTTTCCCCAATGCAATTACATCAAAGTCTTGATCTTTTAATTCGTTCAAAACCGTTCGGTCAAACGGTTTTAATGCATAATCATGACGGTTTGAGGTTCTTTCAAAATTCCCTGGTTCCCCTATAAACGGGCGTGCAATCACACGTCCAACCATATATTTTTCATCTAGCGTTAGTTCTCTTGCTATTTCACAAATTCGATATTGCTCTTCAATGGGAATGATCTCTTCATGGGCAGCAATTTGAAGAACAGAGTCAGCTGATGTATAGACAATAAGGGAGCCTGTTTTCATGTGTTCTTCTCCGAGTTCATCAAGTATAGCTGTTCCTGATGCGGGTTTATTTCCAATAATCTTTCTCCCTGTTTTTGATTCTAGTTCTTCTATTAATTCAGGTGGAAATCCATCTGGAAAAGTACGGAAGGGTGTTTCAATATGAAGGCCCATGATTTCCCAATGACCTGTCATTGTGTCTTTTCCGTTAGAAGCTTCTTGCATGACTGTATAGTGAGCCTTTGCCTCTCCATCTTTAAAAACACCTTTAATCTCACGGATATGGCTTAGACCTAGTCGACCCATATTTGGCATATGAAGACCACCCATTTCCTCAGCTATATGGCCTAATGTATCTGCCCCCTTATCATTAAATTTCTCTGCATCAGGCGCCTCTCCAATACCAACTGAATCCATTACAATTAGAAAAATACGTTTAAATGGTTTCATTTATTTCCCTCCTACTCTTTTTCTTTTTCCCGTAATCACGTGAAACTATGCCACTATCCTATCATTGAAGTAGGATGTCAGACGACTTAAAACATCAAAAAAATCGGCCATTTATCAAATAGTCAAATTGGCCTCTTTATGCCCTCGGATGGAAGGACTGATAAACATCCTTTAATCTAGCTTTTGTAACGTGTGTATATATTTGCGTGGTAGAAATATCTGCATGTCCAAGCATTTCCTGAACAGCCCTTAGATCAGCCCCATTTTCAAGTAGATGTGTAGCAAAGGAATGACGCAAGGTATGGGGTGTGATTTCTTTTTTAATGTTTTTTTCTTTGCTAAGCTCTTTAATAATTTTCCAAAACCCTTGTCTAGTAATTGGGCGTCCTAAATGATTTAAAAACACTTTATCTGTCCGCTGTTTTTTCAGCAGATAGGGACGAGCTAATTGCAAGTATAGATCCATCGCTTCTTTAGCCATACTGCCAACAGGAATAATTCTCTCCTTTGAGCCTTTTCCCATACATCGAACAAACCCCATTTCAAGATGCAAATCATCAAAGGTAAGTTCAACAAGCTCCGTAACTCGTAATCCAGTAGCATACATTAACTCTAGCATGGCTTTGTTTCGAATGGATAAAGGAGATTGTGTATCAATGTCTAGCAATGCTTCTACATCTTTAAATGACAGTACTTTAGGAAGTTTTCTAGCCTTTTTAGGTGTTTCCAAATGGTGACTTGGATCCTGTGAAACTCTTCCCTCTCTGAGTAAAAATTGGTGGAACGTACGAATTGCAGACAAATTCCTAGCGATAGTCGTTGCTGCTTTTCCTTGTTGATGTAAGTGTTGCAAATAATTCACAATATGATAGCGATTAATCTCCTGAACATCTGTTACTTCTAAAAAGTTTAAATATGTACGGAGATCCCTTTTATACGACTGCAGTGTATTTTCAGAAACTCCTCTTTCAATCTGTAGATAATGCAGAAAGTCTTGCAAAGCATCCTCCATGTATCTCTACTCTCCTAAGCGAAAAAAAATTGACAAACGATCTAACCAAGTAGACTCGTCAGGTTGGAAAACCTTCACAACTTTACCTTGCGGCTGATCATAGCGATGCAATTGTTCATATTCTTTATGAATCATTTGTAAACCAATATAAAAAATTAAAGTACATACCATAAATAAAATAAATATTTTTAACATATCTGCGATAGAAACCAACCACTTGGACATAGGCATATCTCTCCTTTTTACTACAAAGATATGCCAAAACTAGTCCAGTTTATACACCCAAACTTAGAAAATAGTTCCATCTTAAAAGTATATCATTTCTCCTATTTTGTAAATACATTAACAAAAAGGAAAAAACCTCCTTCTCAATCTAGAAAAAGGCTTTAATTAAATGTATTTTAGGCTTTTACTAATTCTTTTACTTGGCATTTTTTACAGATTCCATGAAAAGTTAAGCGGTGGTCCTTGACCTGGAAACCCCACTCGTTTTCCACAATTTTTTCAACATCACTTAATAAGTCTTCTTCAATCTCTACAACGGAGCCACATTCAATACACACTAAATGATGGTGGAAATGCTCTGCACCTTCTTTTCGAAGATCATAACGGGAAACTCCATCACCAAAATTTATCTTGTCAACAATTTTCAATTCAGACAACAGTTCCAATGTGCGATAAACAGTTGCTAACCCAATCTCTGGCGCCTTCTCTTTCACGAGGAGGTAAACATCTTCTGCGCTTAAATGATCTTTTTCATTCTCAAGTAGTACACGAACTGTCGCTTCTCGTTGGGGTGTTAACTTGTAGCTTTGCGCATGTAACTGTTTCTTGATTCTATCTATTCTATGTTCCATGCCATAACCTCCCTCGCATTCCACTTACATTATAATCAGACATGAAACTAGTGTCAAATTAAAATTATTTTAATCTATTGTATATAATTATTATCAATTAATAATTAAATTAATTAATGATTAAGGAGACAATTGATTTCATTGCCTGCGAGGACAAATAGGCTTCGATTCCCGCAGCAATTACCACAACCCCTCCAATTAACGCAAACAATGTTACATATCTCATAAATGGTGGTAACAGGGGCTGCTTAAGTCTTTTGGCAAAGAGGTTTTGCATAAGAGTATATGAAAAAATCATCGCTAGGCTTGCTGCTAAAATAAATACGGGGATTAACAAAACATTTTGTAGAGCAACGGATCCAGAGGCTAATAAAAATCCATGCCATCCCATCTGATTAACTAGAAAACCTACTGTAAAACCGACAACAAGACCCTTCACAAACAAAATAAACCAAATAACTGGCATACCTATAATTGATAAACCTAATATAAAAATGAGCAACAAAGTTTTCAAATTATACATAGCACTCATTTGGAACAGAGTATGAGTTGAGAAAACGGGTTCTTTCAGAACATCTTGAAAAAATTGCTCTAAATAAAAAGATAAATCCTGTTTCTGTATAAATCCCATACTGTTAACTAAAACTGCTCCAAAAATAATCCCCATTAAAAATAGGATAGTAGTAAATAAGTAAAAGGTAGCGTATTGCCTCATATGGTGTTGTATCGGATTCGCTTTTAGCTCCATGGTCATCCTCCTAGCTTGTTCAAACTCTATGTTTTACTCTATGAAGAACAAACTAGAAATAGACCTGTTACTTCGATTGATTTATTTTGCCGTATTTTTCCCAACCGCCTGCAATTAAGTCTAACTCTCCATTACGCATCTTAATAATCACATCCAAGTTTAAATATAAGAATGATAAAATAAGACTTCAATCAGTGGCCGTCCCCCACTGATTGAAGTTTCACTTTTTGCAAGGAACAATGGGAGCATTGGTAGACAGCATTTATATCAATCCTTTAGCCTCCGCATATATGAGAGCATACTCTGTTTTTGCATCTCGAATCTTCTCTTGCCTTTTCCATTCTTTCGCTTCATCAAGCGCGGCATAATATATATCGATAAACTCATCTTCATCTCCCGGTCTACTGTTTTCAACAGGAAATACATTCTTTGCAAGATAGATATGGATCAATTCATCCGCAAATCCAGGAGAAGTATAAAAGGAAGTAATATAACTCCATTCACCTGATTGTAATCCCGTTTCTTCCTCTAACTCCCTTTTTGCGGATGAAAGAGGGTCCTCTCCTTTCTCTAACTTACCAGCAGGAATTTCAATTAAACTTCTTTCTAACGGCTTCCGATATTGTTCAACCATGATTATTTTATTGTCTGAAGTGACCGCTATGACAGCAACGGCACCTGGGTGTTTCACAATCTCTCTTTTTGACCTATTTCCATCAGGAAGTTCCACTTCATCTATCTGAAGTGAAATGACTTTTCCTTCAAAGATTTTATCCGTATGTAATGTTTTTTCTTCGTATTTATTCATCGAAACATTTCCCCTTTCATCTTAGTTAGTTTACCATAGGTAAGAGAAATTCATGAATGGGGGGGGATTCTAGTGAGAAAAAGAAAATTAGGTTATTCTGATTTACATTTATCAGAAGTAAGCTTAGGTTGTATGAATCTTGGCACAGATTTTTCCAAGTCAACAGCCATTATAGACAGAGCGCTAGATTCAGGGATTAATTTTTTAGACACTGCTGATTTGTATGACAAAGGAGAAAACGAAAAAATAGTAGGAAAAGCTATAAAAGGACGACGCGACCAACTAATCATAGCAACGAAAGTAGGTAATCGGTGGGAAGAAGGCCGTGATGGTTGGTTTTGGGATCCATCTAAAAAATATATTAAGGAAGAGGCTAAACAAAGTCTCCAACGCCTTGGAATCGATTATATCGATTTATACCAACTTCATGGGGGGACTATCGACGATCCTATCGAGGAAACCATAGAGGCTTTTGAAGAATTAAAGCAAGAAGGCTACATTAGATACTATGGAATTTCATCTATCCGGCCTAATGTCATTAAAAGATTTGTTGAAAAGTCATCTATTACAAGTGTGATGATGCAGTATAGTATGTTTGACCGGAGACCGGAGGAAGAAATGCTTGAATTTCTTAACAAAAATGAAATTGGAGTCCTTGCGCGTGGACCTCTTACTAAAGGAATGTTAAGTGCAGCAGGAAGTTTAAAAATTCAAGACAAAGGGAGAGATGGATTTTTAGATTATTCCTATGATGAATTGGTAAACATGAGCGAACAGCTTCACGACTATGCAACCGCAACTCGAAATATGAATGCACTTGCTCTTCAATATGTTCTTGAACATCCAGCTATAACATCAGCTGTTTTTGGCGCAAGTACTGTTGACCAATTAGAAGAAAATCTAGGATTTTTAAATGCGGAAACCTTAGATGAATTGACCTATCAAAAGTTAAAACAAATAACGAAACCCATAGTATACAAACAGCATCGGTAGATATAAATAGGGGACACCAACCTACCCACTTCAGCTCGTTCCAACAAAAAAAGATGATTCCTCAAACTAAATAAGGGGAATCATCTTTTTTCTTTTGTTCCATTATGGATAAAATAACTTTTATTTTACTTCCTTATTTAAAGCTTTTCCAGTCTAGATTACTGTCATTTAATAGCTCTTCAAAACTTTTATTCGCTTCCTTTTTTCTCTTTTCTTCTAATTTTCTTCTTTGTTCTTCCTCTTCTTGTCTTTCTTTTTCATCTTTTAGTTCCTTCTTTTTATTTTGAAGTTGCTTGACTAAATCTTGATCTAGCCAATCTTTCAATACCGGCTGTTCTTCTCTTTTTTTAGGACTACCTTTAACAGATTTTTTTATCAATTCCATTCCCTCCTAATGATTTGCAAACGAGGATTCAATATCCGATTAGGACTGGTAAGCATATAATGCTGATTATTTTTTTTCACAGTCATCTCTTCATCAAAAAACACAGCTTGGTCCTTGAAAATGTAGGTTGGAATACCCTCTGGCTGTTCCACTTTCTCTTCCTGTGGGAGGCCACCTGAAGAAATCACGAGTAAAGGTACCCCGTTCACCCCACAACCACATTCATCGGTATCATAAACAAGCTTGAGGCACAGGCTTTCGCCATTGATCATCTGATTGATATCTGATTGAACTTCTTCTGTTATATTTAATTTCATAGAAGTACCTCCTCGATAGTTCTATTGTATAGAAAAGCTTTACCTTCTTTCATTCCCTAACCTGCACAAAAACTTTCCATTTTTTTGTGCGTATTGCACGATTTTCCACTATAATTTCAATTTTTCATAGGAAACATAAGTATTCATTATTATACTAAAACTAGATCTTAAAAAAGGAGTGTTGTTTTCCATGGAATTAACTGTACTTAAACCTATTTTTGCAGAATCAGCTAGCCAACTAGTTCAAGAAGCTAGTCAATTCACTAGTACTATCCTTCTAAAAAAGGACCATTGGGTCATTGATGCAAAAAGTCTCCTTGGTGTAATTGCTTTATCCTTACAACCTGGTCAAAAAGTTGAAATTGAAGTAAAGGGTGAAGATGTTGATGCTATTCAACAAGCCTTTTTAAAAACTGGTTTATTTCAATAAAGTGAAACTTTATCAGTGGCCGTCCCCACTGATTATTAGCACCCACGGGTATGACCTAAAGGCCCTTGAACCAATCGAACATTTACTGGCAGTTTATCCCCCACCTACTCTTTTCGTTTCACTTAAGACTTGAGGCGGGGGTATTACTCCCATGAAAATAAAACATTAAATTTTTTCATCCTTGTTGGTGAAGCTGCTTCATGGTTGCTGCCGTTCACGCGAGATAAATGGCTCTAATTCTTTATAAAAGTTTAAGAAACCCGTCATCACTTAAGATGACGGGTCTTTATTCTCTTAAGACATCCATTTAGGTGGTGTGTTTTTATCCCAATAAATTTCTCCTAATGGATAATGCGTTTCAAAATGATCGGTACTCATGTGATAATGAAAATTAAACCAATATCCCTCTTGTGGTCTTAAATCTCTACGAACATGAAATCGTGTAACATCTTGATTCGTTTGATAATTATAAAGATGGAATATCCTTTCCCCATATCCTTGTGATGGCTCTTCAGAAATCCCGTAATATACCAATTCTTTTTCATCTATGTTTTGAATAATCATGCTTAAGACATCTTCAATTGAAGGCATAATCTCTGCCAAAAATTCTTCTTCAATTTGATTTGCAATACGCGGGCCAAGTTTAGAAATAGTTTGTAGCTTTGCCTGTTCAGATAATGCATGTACAAGCATTTCATTGGAATCTATTACCTCTCGTTCTTCCGATCCTTTTACACTTATTTCCCGTTGTTCACTTTCAGAATCTAACCTTTCCTCACCCATGTTAGAGGATTTTGAGGTTGCTTTATCATTGTTATCAGCATTCACAGTCAAGTAAGTTGGTGGAACGTACATTCCTAAGGTCATGATCGTAATTAAAACAACTGAGATCTTCTTCATCCAAAGTTTCATCATCTGTGCTCCCCATTTATACTTATTTTAAATTTTATAGCTTTTTGGAAGAAAAGTCTATGAATCTACTTAAAAAAAGAGTTGATTTTCTATTGGTAACCCTTATCCAACCTGTTTTAATTCAGCCGCTGCTTTCGGTTCATCCAATTGTGGAGCAATACGATAATACAAGTAGGTTCCGGCTAGGACCAATTCCTGTAATAATATGGTCATCACAAGGGTGGGAAAATATGCACTGATACTGACTGTGGCTGACGAAATAAGCATTCCTAGATTGAATTTCATTGCATGAAGCCATATAAGAAACTTCAATCAGTGTCTGTCTCCCATTGATTGTTAGCACTTGAGAGTATGACCTAAAGGTCCTGAGCCAATCGGACATTTGCGGTCAGTTTATCCTCCACCTACTCTTTTCGTTTCACTTAAGACTTGTGGGAGTATTACTCCCACAAAAATAAAACATTAAATTTTTCATCCTTGTTGGTGGAGCTTGCTTCATGCCCGTTCATACGGGATAAAAACTGTGGGCTGTAGAGAAGAAGAAAAGGAAATTACATTCATAATTTGAAAATAGCTTGAGATACTAAAACTCAAGTCTAATATTTGTGAGGTGTTCTACATGAGCGAAAAAGATAAGAAATATACTGACTTTTCAAATGTGGAGGCTCAACGAAACTTCCTGACTTCTGAAGAATTCCCAGAAGGACCTTTTGGTTCATCGATCAATAAAGATAAGCCAGTTGAGAATAAGGAAACACCTTGGGAGGAAGAACAACAGTTCTACAGTAACTTCACTTATGAAAACCGCAATCTACATGAAGACCTTCCAAGACAATTTCCAGGAGCCCACCCTACACATGATGATAAAAATAAGGAAACAGAATCGCCTTATGATGATGCTCCAAACAAAGGAAATACCTGACAACTCCCACAGCTAAAGCAGTGGGGTTCTAGGATACTAACAAGCTTCTCTCTGATGCCCTTATCTTTCCTTTCGGAAAGAGTTTCCACCAAAGTACTGGCTTGAATTTTCCTAAACCATTAACGGACGTATTGCGGCATAGCAAGGCACTACTCTCAACAAGCCTAGAAAGACTCTTGATATGCTCCTCGTTCCGACTTCTTTTGGACGTTGTCATGACCAATCAGGTTTGTTTTATGCGATAAACCAACGCAATGTGTTGCTTTGTGATTGTTTTAACTGTGCAATCTCGCAGTTATGCAATTCAATGAAACGCTCCCATTCTTCGTGGCATAAGTCTACATCCATAGAATGGAGCGTTTCCTTGGTGTTTCTTATTAAAAATGCACTATATA